>DAMG01000044.1:12189-21124 GCA_002497025.1 Euryarchaeota archaeon UBA126 | reverse complement strand
GCAGGATCTATGCAAATGGAATCTGTGGATGCCACAGTCGATCATGTGGTAGCAATTCTGAATGATTTCATGCCACCTGAATCTGTAGTTAGAATTGGTAATGGTTCGCCGACTATATCTTCAAGAATTGCCAATGTTTGTTTGGCTAGGGGTCTAGCAGTCCAATTCGTTGACGAGACCTCGACCTCTATAGGGTCGCGTTACGACCATGTTTCAGCCGCTCGCAGAATTTGTTCAAAGGAAGGAATCCCCGTTACAGAGCGCCTACAGGTAATCCCTACGGAAGGGGAAGTTCGCGAAATTCAACGTCGGAGTCGTAGCATCTCGGAAGGTAGATTGACAATTCCTTCAAAGCTTGCCCGAGCCGTTGCTGTTGGGAGGCAGACTCTAAGTGAAGCCGTAGAACTTCACATACGGTCACTTGACCGCTGAGAACTAAGAATCAAGCATATTTTCCTTTTCTATATGCGCGAGTCTGATCGATACCAGGAAATCTATCCTCCGATTCTCGGTAGACGGTTTTCATATTATTGAGGAAGTTATTGTCATTGGTAACGATTAGCACTTGGTCAACACCAGGGTCTTCACCTTCATCCATCCATGCAAGTACTATTTCCATAGTCATCCGAGCTCCTTCTCGATTTGGGTATGCGAAGACATCCATACTAATCGGCGGCATAACTAGCGTTTTTCGTTTCTTCACATTTTCAATCTGCTGAAACATCGATGCGTATGATTGCTTCAACAAATCACGTCTAAAATTATCTTGGTTTGGACGTCGACAATCAGGTCCAACAACATGGACTAAATTATCGAATGGTAGATTAAATCCAGGGGTAGTGACCGCTTCCCCTACTCCGCAAGGTTGCAAATTTTCCTTACGTCTTTCTACTGCGATTCCATGACAGAACTCGCGAAGTTCATTTCCAGCCTTTTGGTGGATTTTTTCGTCTAGGCCTTCTCTTCCCGCAAGACGATTATTGGCGGTTGTGACTAGAAGATCTCCTTCCACTCGTAGAATGTTACCATAAAGAACTCTAACATCACCATATTGGCATTGTCGTACAATCACAGTCTCCGCCATACAAGTGTGAGATGAGGCCGTCCGCTTTCACCTCTTCGTCGGACAAATCACTAATTTTCCCATCGACAAAGGGTTCATTCCCACAAAGCCCCTCCACCAATATACAATGTCCGTCGGGTATGTACTAATCAATGTCGAACCAGGTGCTGAATACGAGGTTTACAATTCAGCCTCAGAATTACCCTTTGTCGTCGATGCGAATCTATTGTTTGGGGACCACGATTTAATTCTCAAAATTGAGGCTGAAAACATGGGTGTAATCGCTCGATTAGTAGTCGATAACATACGTTCAATTGACGGTGTTCTCAACACAAAGACCCTTGCTTGCGCCGAATTATGAGCCATTTTTTTGGTTCAGAAAACCCTTTGGATTTTCCCAAAAGGTGCCTACAGCGGCGCAGTAATGCGATTATTCGCCTCAAACTTCATAATCTCCCCGAGTCCCCCGCTTTGCGGAGGTGGATAATAAAATGTCTAAGAAATACTTCGTGTTGATGGAAGGCGGAATGGATACTGCTCAGGTGTTTGTAAGCAAGCAACCACGCGGCGCCGCTCTAAAAGCAGCTACACGTGGTCACACCGATATTCAGCTGCGTGAGCGCGGTACGAATAAGGTGCACATGTTCACAGGCTCGACCGCAATGGTCCCTAAGCCTGCGAATGGACCAGCATGGCTTCCTGACAAGATCAAGAAGGCCAACGTGAAGAAAAACGGCATCAAGCACCTCTGAGTAACTCAGAGTGCGCCGTTTTTCGATCATATGCGCTGAATTATGTAAACCCGTCCGTGATACCCTAGCGGATGCGCGGACGGGTGATTTCAATTATGTCTTCAATCCCAACTTTCGGGCAATCATTGCTAAGGGGTCATAATATTCCGTGACTACTCTCTCTTTCAGAGGAATGATTGCATTATCTGTAATATTGATTCCAGCTGGGCATACCTCAGTACAACACTTGGTGATATTACAATATCCTAGTCCAAAGTCTTCCTTGATTTCTGGTATGCGACTTTCAGTGTCCAAAGGATGCATTTCCAGACCTGCCAATCTAACGAAGAACCTAGGGCCTGCAAATTCGTCAAACTTCTGATGTTCACGAAGAACGTGACAAGTGTTGACACAGAGCATACACTCGATGCACGCTCTGAATTCTTGTATACGATCTGCTTCTTCTTGTTTGAATTCCCAATCAAGTTCTTCTGGCCCGTTAACTGGAACCATTTTCTTGTTCATTTCATATGCCCAAGACAAATCAGTGACGAGATCCTTTGTGATTGGAAAAGCCTGCATAGGTTTGACAGTTACCGGTTCTCCTTCAGGAGTCTCTTCCATTATGTCCTCCATTCGTGTCATGCACATCAGTCGAGGCATTCCGTTAACTTCAGCGCTACAAGATCCGCACTTACCTGCTTTGCAGTTCCATCTACAAGATAAATCAGGAGCATGCTCTGCCTGAATCCGGTGTATGACGTCTAGTACGACCATTCCTTCGTCCATTTCGACAGTATAGTCTACCATCTTCCCTAGAGCCTCACCATGGGCATCTCCAACCCCGCGAAATACTCTGAAGGTAACTTCCTCTGACATACTCACGACCCCTCCTCGTGTAGGTCTTCTGCATCAAGTAGTGCTTTGAATTCTTCATCTATTGGTGGATAGGTTGTGTGTTCTATGTTCATTGAACCATCTTCGGAGAGGGAAATGACACTATTCACCTTGCCCCAATGACTATGATCGGGTACAGGAAAATCATCTCGAGTGTGCCCTCCTCGAGATTCTTCCCGTTCTAGCGCGGCTAGAGCGCACATACGAGATACATCAATCATAGCACCCAATTCTAGAGCTTGATGCCAGCCCGGATTGTATATTCTTGACCCCCCAGGGCTTGTAATCGCTGCACGGGCCTCAAGTAGATCAAGATCTTTTAGAGCCTCTTGCAACAATTTGCCGGTTCTGATTATTCCCACTTTTTCTTGCATCATCTCCCGTAAGTCTTCTACAACGGCAGCTGGATTTTCTCCTTCTTCTCGTGCGAACGGCGCTAGAGTTTCAGAAATCACATCAGCGATTTCATCTTCTGGAATTTCTGTGAATCCATTCATTGCAGCGGCTCTAGAAGCCGCGCTCTCACCGGCAATCTTACCGAATACGATAAGGTCGCTTAGGGAATTACCACCAAGTCGATTTGCACCATGTAGACCAGTAGCTGCTTCACCAGCAGCATATAATCCAGAAATAGTTGATTCTTGGGATTCGGGGTCGACTTTGACTCCTCCCATCACGTAGTGAGCAGTTGGCCCGACTTCCATCTTGGTAGTAGTGATATCAACCGCAGCCAATTCCTTGAATTGATGATACATTCCTGGAAGTTTTTTCTTGATATCTTCGGGAGTTCTCCATGAGATATCTAAGTAAGCACCACCGTGCTCACTCGCTCTACCTGCATCACGCTCTGAGTTGATTGCCTTAGCAACAACGTCTCTAGTCAATAATTCAGGAGGTCTTCTCTTTGTTGCCAACTTCCCGGAAATAACTTCGTCAACCCATTCAAGAGCCTCTTTTTCAGTATCTGCAAACTCGTCGGCATACATTTCAGGAATGTAATCGAACATGAATCTCTTTCCTTCTGAATTGGTCAGCATTCCACCTTCTCCACGTACACCCTCAGTGACGAGAATTCCTTTCACGCTCGGCGGCCAAATCATACCGGTTGGGTGGAATTGAACAAATTCCATATCTCCAATTTCTGCTCCAGCCCAATAGGCTAGAGCATGACCTTCTCCTGTATATTCCCAAGAACCGGAGCAAACCGCCCAACAGCGAGTAATTCCACCGGTAGCAAGAATAATTGATTTCGCTTTGAAAAGATGTAGAGACCCATCGTTTCTATCGTAAGCGAAACATCCAGTAACCTCTCCATCTTTAGTGAATAATCTTCGAACTGTGTATTCCATGAAAACGTCCATTCCCATGTGAACTCCCTTTTCTTGTAGGGTTCGAATCAATTCTAGTCCCGTGGCATCACCAATGTGTGCTAATCTAGGATAAGTATGACCACCGAAGTTTCTCTGATTGGTCAAGCCCTTCGGGGTTCTATCGAATACGGCCCCCCATGTCTCAAGCTCACGAATCCTATCGGGCGCTTGCTGAGCATGAATTACAGCCATCCGCCAATCATTGAGATATTTCCCTCCCTTCATAGTGTCTCGAAAGTGAACCTTCCAATTGTCTCTGGGATCTTTGTTGGCAAGAGCTGCTGCAGCACCACCCTCAGCCATCACTGTGTGGGCTTTTCCTAGCATAGACTTGCAAACTAGAGCAACGCTTGCACCCTCTTGACTAGCGGCGATTGCCGCCCTTAGACCAGCGCCTCCTGCGCCTATGACAACAACATCGTGTTCGTGAGTTGTATAGGCCTCATCTGAGATATCGTAGCGCATTCACAAACCTCCCCAGATAATCATATCACTCCATCCGAAAAATGGATCTGTACAAGCGTAAATGTAGAAGTCAGCAAACATTACCCAGAATAGAGAATATAGGGCCCATTCTTTGTGTTGTTCGTTGAGTTTAGTAGATAATTTCCAGAGTTTGTATTTCATTCGATTCATTGGTGAGGACGACCAATCTTGCGAAGCACCCCCAACAACATGTCTGAATGCATGGCATCCGAAAGTATAGCCGGTGAGCATGATTACATTGACCAAGAGAATTAGGCTACCAACTGTAACACCGTAGGCATGAGTATCCCCCTCGTGGAAATTTAATGACAGCCAAACATCAAACGAAAGAAGTGGAAGATAGGCCAACATGACATACATGAAATAACGATGTAGATTTTGTACAACTAAAATTCCAGTTTCTCCTGAATACTCATCCCAGGGTTTTGACACCGCACAACCAGTTGGTTGAGCCATGAAAGCACGATAGTAGGCCTTTCTGTAGTAGTAGCAAGTCGCACGGAACCCAGCCGGGAAAATTAAGATGAACATTGCGGGACTTAACCACTGGAGTTGTTGAGGAACCCAGGAATGTTCTCCTGGTACAATTAGAGGTGAATAAAGAGGGCTAAGAACGTGAGATCCTGTGTCTTCAATTGCCATAGTACCGGCGCCATGCCCGACTCCTGCGGATAGTCCGAAATCTGAGAAAATCCAAAAGTCGGCTTCCATGAATCCTCGCCATGTTGCATAGAGTATCATAAAACCAAGATAAGAAGCCATTGCAGTGGGTCCTTTCCACCATTTATCGACTCTATCTGTAGCTCCAAATCCCTTCTTCATAGGGAGCGGGAAAGTGACGCCCTGACTCATGCACGCACCTGACAATCCAAACGCGCAGTTCGACAGCAATAAGTAATTGCATTCCACCACGTCAGGAGTCTCTTACGATTGCTCAAAATCCGTAGGTTCAATACACCCCCCCCTCTCTGATTAGTTGAGGGGTTTAGCGACATGATTGACGATCTAACCAGTTCGATTTGCCTTAATTGTGGATACATGCCAGGAGCATTCCTGCCTGGGCTTCCATGTCCGGAATGTGGAGAATTAATTTTTCCCTGAATTATGTATCTTCAAAACACTCCTTCAAATGTCTGACGATGTTCAAAAGTTCATGGACGCAATGACCTGTTTACTGGTCTCTGACCCCAAAAGAAGAATGCAACGCTCTTCGGGATTAAAGAGAGGCGTACTGTGATCACCAAGGGTATTTCCACACCCACAGAATTCCATCGTTGATGATTACCTGTATTCCGAGCATAGAGGCCCCAATAAGTGGCAGAATTGAACTTCCGGACACATCGCTCTGCCAAGCACTCCAACCAAACAAAATCAGCAACAAATTCCCAGTCACGACCAGCCACAGACAACCAATCACTAACCACTGTGACCAAAATGCATCCATCCGTATGTGAAGGGACGTCAGTTCAAGCCAGAACATAGAGGGTATCAATACTAGTAAGAATGCAATCAATAGTCTTTGATGCCCGCCATCAGAAACTTCTCCACTCCAAGGCCATCCTAAACCTTCAACAACAGAAGATTCCCATCCAAACAGAAGTTGATGGAAGACTATGAGGAATCCAATAGCGGAGATGAACATACAGGTGACATTCAGGGTTCTCCAAGATTCAGGTATACCACCCCAAAGCGCCATTGGGTCATCTGCGCGACGTACTCCTATGACGTAAGATGCAAGTACCATCGGCCCTAGAACAAATACAACCGTACGAACAAATTCTCTCGAAATTTCCATTTAGATAGCCCCTAATCAAGCAAGTGCGCCGTAATCTGCGTCCGCTTCTTCCATCTCGATTTCATCAACATCCATCTGAGCAAGTTGTAACTTTCCAGATAACTCATCGTTTACGGCATGCCAGTAGGAGTAGGCTTCGATTACCCAAATTCCGGATTCACGGGTTCCGTTTCCACTACCCTTGACTCCTCCAAATGGTAGGTGAGCTTCAGCTCCAGTTGTCGAGTTGTTAATTCCAGTCATACCTGCCTTAATCCCAGTCTTGTAGCGATAGGCTTCGAGTCTATCATTGGTGTAAATTGCAGATGACAATCCATAGGGCGAAGCATTTGCCAAGTGCAATGCATGATCGAAATCACGGGCCTTGACAATAGTTACTAGTGGTCCAAAAATCTCTTCATGGAAACACTCCATATCCTCAGTGACATCTACATAGACATGAGGCCACATGTAGATGCCTTCGCTAGCATCACCATGGAAGCTATCTGGCTTGTTGTCATTTGTAATTCGACCTTCTCCCCAAATTTTGTTAGCACCGCTATTTTCACACATATCGACACCTTGCATGAAATCAACTGCATATCTTTCGGATAGCATTGGACCATACAGTACTCCCTCATGACGCATCGAATCACCAATCGAAGTGGATTTCACCTTCTCCATAAATCGTTCAACAAACTCATCATAAATGTCTTCGTGAATAATCAAATTTCCTAGGCTAGTACAACGCTGTCCTGCAGTTCCGAATCCTGCCCAGTAAGCACCCTCAACAGCATTTTCCATATTTGCGGAAGGCATTATCACAAGGGGATTCTTTCCTCCTAGTTCTAAGGATGCACTAACAAGATTACGGCCGCAAGTTTCTCCAATCATCTTACCGACTGCGGTACTACCCGTGAATGAGATTTTGTCTACCATCCCTAAATCGGCTGAATCAACCAGTGCTTGACCTGCTCCACTACCATTCCCATGTACTAGATTAATTACACCATCCGGTAATCCTGCTTCGTGCATCACACGCGCTAAGGCGAAAGAAAGTAGAGGCGAATCTTGAGGTGACTTCCAAACGCAGGTATTGCCGCACATAATTGCTGGAATCATCTTCCAGAACGGGACTGCTGAAGGGAAGTTGCAAGAATTGATTATTCCACAAACTCCCAATGGTCTACGGTAGGTGAACAGTTCTTTGTTCGGTAACTCTGAGTTGACTGTCTGACCATATAGTCTGCGACCTTCTGATTGGAAGAAGAGACATGTGTCAATAGCCTCCTGAATTTCACCACCACATTCTTTCAATGTTTTACCAATTTCACGAGCCTGCAGGCGAACAAGATCGTCTTTGTGCTCCATCAATAACCTACCCATATTACCAATTATTTGACCGCGAGTTGGAGCAGGTGTACTGGCCCAATCAGGGAATGCCGCACGAGCTGCTCTTAGAGCGTCGTGTACATCTTCTTTGGTCGAGAGAGGAAACTCTCCTAGACAATCATCTAACCATGCCGGATTAGCGCTTTCGTAAGTTTCCCCATCACTAGCAAGAGTTAGCTTACCGTTGATTATGTTGTAGCCCCTGACCTTTGGAGATCCATTCGGGTTATTCGCTTCCATGTATTCGAATCCAGTCTCGAGAACGTGGTTCATACTTCGCGCGAATCGAGAAGTAGCAATGAAACCACCGCATCGCTATTCGTAATTCTGATAACCGAATTACCAGATTTGACAATTGGTAATTGGGGGGTTTAACTACCTCCGATGTCGACAAGGTGTTACGAGGAGGGTGAATATGGCAGAGGAATCCGACAAAGAATTGAAACTCAGAGTAGCCAAAGCAATCCCTAGCGACGTCGGTCATGGCAGAGCAAGAGTGCCTTTTGACAACGAATTGAACCTCAAACCTGGAGATATAATCGAGATTGAGGGTGAACGTTCTACCGCCGCAATTGTTTGGAGGTGTCGACCCGAAGATGCGAACCTCGGTGTAATTCGAATTGACGGAATTATCCGTAAAAATGCGAGTGTGTCTCTTGGCGATCGAGTCACAGTAAGAAAAGTCGAAGCTCAGCCATGTACGCGACTCATACTAAGTCCAGTTATGGCCAAGCAACAAAAGGTCCGATTTGGACCCGGAATCGAGGGATTTGCTCGTCGAGGATTGAACAAAAGACCTGTAGTATCTGGCGACCGAATATTCATTCCAGGAATGACTCTGTTTGCCGAAGCATTGCCCTTCCAAATCGTCCAAACAAGTCCAAAGGGTATTGTCCAGGTGTTGCCCGATACTGAGATCATCATCAAAGAAGAGGCAGTCGATGAGGGTGAAGATGCCGAAGTCTCAAGTATCACATACGAGGATATTGGAGGCATAGGAGATCAATTACAAAAAGTTCGTGAGATGATTGAGCTTCCACTGAAACATCCTGTTCTATTTCGCAGATTAGGAATTGACCCCCCACGAGGAGTTCTATTGCATGGGCCCCCCGGAACCGGCAAGACTCTGATTGCGAAAGCGGTCGCTTCTGAAACACAGGCACACTTTACATCGATAAATGGTCCAGAAATAATCTCAAAATATTATGGAGAGAGTGAAAAA
>DAMG01000044.1:3804-11888 GCA_002497025.1 Euryarchaeota archaeon UBA126 | reverse complement strand
AAATATTATGGAGAGAGTGAAAAACAACTGCGTGAAATATTCGATGAAGCCACCGCAAATGCTCCGGCGATTATTTTTATCGACGAATTGGATTCAATTGCGCCAAAGCGCGAAGATGTCTCTGGTGAAGTTGAGCGTAGAGTTGTCGCACAGCTACTCACTCTTCTTGATGGAATGCAAGGTCGAGATAACGTAGTTGTAATCGGTGCAACAAATCGACGTGATGCAATAGACCCTGCTTTGAGGCGCCCAGGTCGATTTGACAGAGAATTAGAAATAGGCGTTCCCGACAAGAATGGTCGGGAAGAAATCATCAACATTCATACTAGAGGTATGCCAATCAGTGATGATTTCGACATGGATTGGTTACTGGATAATTCCTACGGATTCGTCGGCGCAGATATCTCTGCCTTAGTTAGAGAAGCGGCGATGAAGGCCCTGCGCCGATATTTACCAGAAATAGACCTCGATGAGGAGCAGATTCCGGCCGAAGTTCTAGAAAAGATGGAGGTCAAAATGATTGATTTCCGTGAGGCTATAAAGGAAATTGAACCAAGTGCTCTAAGAGAAATCTACGTAGAGGTGCCTGAGGTGTCTTGGGAACGAGTGGGTGGTCTGGAAGAGGTAAAGGAGCGCTTGAAAGAAAGTATCGAATGGCCACTAACTAAACCTGAGATGTTCGATCATTTTGGAATCAATCCTCCTCGTGGTATCGTCTTATTCGGAGCACCTGGAACCGGAAAAACATTGATTGCGAAAGCAATTGCTAACGAGGCAAAGGCCAACTTCATCTCAATCAAAGGTCCTGAAATGGTCTCCAAATGGGTTGGAGAATCAGAAAGAGCGGTACGTGAGGTCTTCAAGAAAGCCAAACAATCCAGTCCTTCGATTATTTTCCTAGATGAGTTTGAGAGTATTGCAGGAGTTCGTCGCACAATGTCTGGTGAAGGCTCAGATGTGATGAATAGAGTAGTCAATCAATTACTATCTAGCATGGATGGTGTAGAGACGATGGAGGGTGTAATCGTAGTTGCTGCGACAAATCGACCAGAGATGATTGACCCCGCTCTGCTCCGAAGCGGTCGCTTCGAAAGAGTACTACACATTCCGCCGCCAGATACAGATTCTCGTAAGGAAATTATGAGAATTCATACCAAGGATATGCCGTTGGGTAAATTCTCTCTTGATGATTTAGCGGGCCAGATTGATAATTACACAGGGGCCGATATAGAATCGATTTGTCGAGAGGCTGCTCTAATCTCTATGCGAGCCGGAAAAAAATCAGTCTCGAAGAAGGCCTTTGAGGAAGCAATTGCTAGAGTCAGGCCCACAATCACCGATGAGATGATGGAGTATTACGGTCGCATGGAAGGTATGCTAACCAGTGGTCTTGAATCGGTACGTCGCCGACCTGACACACTTTCTGGTATTGAAGCGGTTTGAGGTGAAGAAATGCCGACAACTTTCGGCCGAGAAATTCTTGGACGAAATGTTGTTGATCAAGCTTCTGATAAGCTTGGAGTTCTAGCAGATTTTAGAATTGATATGTCTAGCGGAAGAATCACCGCTATACTTGTTGCTCTTGAGAATGATTTGGACCCAGCAATGCTACCTTGGCCAACTGTAGAAGGCCTACTGTCGGTTCCGGTTGAAGAGATTGCAGAGGTCGGTGTGAACATCCAACTTGCCCGTTGAGCCGATGCACGCTCCGTTCAGCGGTGAATAACGGTCTTAAGTCGTAGTTGAGGCTCGTCAGACGTTCCGTAGGAACGGTGGCTTGCAGCATGGCGGATTCTCGCGTTTGGATGAGGAGACTAACGTCGAGACAAACTCGACGTCTTGCAATCACCACAGCATTCTGGTTGATGCTCGGAATTCTTCTATTTTCAATTCTGCAAACCTATATCATAACTGGTGAAAAACAGCAGTCTGCATATGGCGACGACTGGAATGATTTGAACGGGTTTAGAGATGAGGTATCAAATCTAGGAATTGAAACTACGGCACTAATTTCAAGCCCACTTCTTCTTACAGAAATCGATAATCCAGAACAGGCGATTTTCGTTATCTCTGGAGTGGAGAGAGATACTATTTCTCTACCCAAATTTACTGGAGACGAGACTATAGTCGATTTTCGAGAAGCAGATGGGTATACCAGTTCGGAGATTTCTGCAATTAGGGATTTTGTTGACACTGGTGGAACACTTCTGTTGATGGATGATTTTGGTTACTCTGCAAGTCTTGCAGATGAATATGGTTTGACCTATTCGGGTCATCACCTCTACGATGGGGAAGCATGGGCTAGAGAATTAGACTTCAATTTCGTTTGGGTAAACGAAACTTCAGCATTTAATTTCACTTCTACTTCTGGTTCAGTCGCAATGGCAATGCATCCATGTTTGCGTGATGTTGATTTCGATGGAGTAATCGATTTGCTCGACGATGAGCCATATGATCCGAATGTCGGGGGCGTTATTACCGAGCAAAATGTTGGTCTTTGTGCCCACAGGTGGGACCAGGAAACTGGTGAATGGGACTTTACAGAAAACTACAACCTATTGACAAATTCTCCATCAGCTTTTGAGAAGGATGGATCCTTCAATCCTGCTGAGAATCGCTACGCCATTAGTGCTAGCACCCTTGATTCATATCTCGATACAAATGACGATGGCAACCTAACTGTCGGCTTTGAGGCGGCAGGAATAGCAGGTGATGAACAAGGTCCCTTTGCTATCTATGTCAGATATTGTGTTGATAGAATGTGTCTGGATTCTGATTCCGGTCGAGTTCACTTTGTCAGTGACGGTTCGGTACTAATCAATTCACTATACAATGCAGGACCCGATAGTCCGTACGCTGACTCAGTCCCAGTAAATGATAATCGCAAGTGGGCCCTAGATATTATCGCTGAAGCTCTACTTCTCGGAAATACAAGCACAAATGCCGGTGAAGAAGCCATCATCATATTCGATGAATCAAGACACCAGCAGGAAACTCCAATGGGCGATACCTACAATCTACTATACTACATTCTAGTCTACTTTACTAACGATTGGATGGCTATGCTAATTCTATTCCTAACCCTCTTCATCGTACTAGAAGCGGTCCTCATTCGTAAGGATGATCCAGATGACTGGCGTCATGTATTCCGTATTATTTACTATGGATTCGGCGATGCTCGGAGGTATGAATACTATCAGAGACCTCAGAAAATTCGGCAGGTGTTATTGACTCGGGTTCGCAATCTCAATACGATGTCTCGAGAGGAATTCGACGCACTACCTGCCGCCGAGTTGCAGCGTATAGTCGATGACCCAGTGTTAGTCCAATTCATCTTTGAAGATAGACGATACAAGCCAGATGAATTGGTTGGAATAATCAAACGAATCAGCGCCTGGGGTCAAACTACAGAGGAGAGTGATGCCTAATGTGGACACGTAAGGCCGCAATTATGCTGACAAGTGGCATTTCTTTGATATTGATTGGAATGATGATATCTCATTTCCAATTGATGATAATTGGTTTAACATTCATCGCCTTCTTGGTGATAAACGGCTGGGTAACTGGCCATTCAGATCTTGAGATTACTCGAAATATTTCTGCACAAAACGTCTACAAGGGTGACGATATCTTAGTCGAAGTCACGGTTACCAATAATTCGTATCGTCGTACTCAATTGCTTGAGTTATTCGATAATGTCCCTCATGAGATGAAGATGAGGAGAGGAATCAATCAGATGAGAATGAATCTCGGTCCGGGACAATCTGCTACAATGCGATATACAGTTCGCTGCCCACTCCGCGGTCATTACACCGTTGGGCCGGTATCTGTTCGTCATCGTAACGCATTCAATCTCTTCGTTAATGAGTCGAAAGTAGACGACCGAACCGACATCACCGTATTCCCTCAAGTTAGAGAAGTTGAGGAAGCCTTACTCCGCTCCAATGTACCCAAAATGTATACCGGTGCAACTACTCTGAAGACCCCTGGTCAAGGAATGGAATTTTATTCTCTACGAGAGTATCTACCGGGAGATGCCTTCCGAATGATTAACTGGAAAGCATTTGCCAGAACTGGCGAATTAATGGTCAATGAAAAGACACGTGACGCAGTTACCGATGTATTCATTATTCTAGATATAAGAGACGTTGCAAGAATAGGAACAGTACTCAAGAATCCATTGGAGATGGGTACTGTAGCAGCGGCTTCTATTGCAAATTATTTTATTCGTCGCCGTGATTCTGTATCTATTGTCACCTATGGTGACAGGATGAACTACCTACCACCAGAAACCGGTGACAAGCAGTACTACAAGACTCTCAGTATGCTTGCGGGTGTAACGTCCAAAGGTAGTATGCCATTACAGGCTGTGACCAATGCGATGAGTTCTCGAATCAGTAGAGGTTCTCCAGTATTCATAATCAGTAGTTTGGAGGGGGATGGTACAACTCTTCCAGCAATTCGAAATCTTTCAGGCAAGGGTCACGAGGTTATCGTTCTGTCACCATCAAGTATCGATCTTGAGAGACTGGTAAGTCGAATACCAAGAATGTCCTATGAGGTGCTAAAGCTAGAGAGACAGAATAGATTGACGGCAATATCCGGATATGGTGCGAAGGTCATCGATTGGATGCCAGATATCGAATTATCACAGGCTTTGCTGCAGGTAAAGACGGTTTGAGGAGGTTAACATATGGCAATGGAAAATGTACCACCAAGTCAGACATTACATCTTCCTCGCTTACGCCGTCGCTGGCAAATCCTATTCCTTCAGGCAATCGCTACAGCAGCCCTATTGGCGTTATTATTCAGAATGACAGAAGTATACGGCCCTTGTGACGAGGGATTCCTAGAAGACGGCAATAACTGGTGTCCCTCTTACGAACATACTAGAGGTTTAATGTGGGTCAATGAACAACCTTCTTTCCAAGATAATGCACTCTCAGGAACTGATGGTTTGATTCTGCCAAGAGAATTAGTTGGAATTGATTCAACCGGATTCGCTAGTCAAGTAGTTCCACTTACTATGTGCTTTCTTCTGGCAGGATTATGGATGTTCTATCAAACTAGAGATGAGAAGGTAAAGTTGTGGACTCGCAGAGGATGTACCGGTGCGGTTGTACTATGGGCCATTGTACCATTCATTCTAGATTGGTTTGATGAGATTGGGGTTATCGGTTTTCACGTTCCCCTACAACATATAGGATCTCTGTTACAGCCGTTACAATTAGCAATTGAGTTATTCTTTGTTGGAATCGTTTTTGCGCCTATATTGGCTGGACTAATCGGTATCTGGAGCCTATCTCGAAGGGCGCTTACTTGGGCTGTGGGTTTCTTCTTGATGATTATAGGAGTACACGCACTATTGACCTTCCAAGGAATAACAGATTCAGTGGCCGGAATCGGCCTTAAGCCGCTACCGGCACAGATTGGAGAAGCAACACTGTATGGTGGTCTAATTTCTCCATTAGCACTTGACTTACTGGGTATTGCTATTCTGATACTACTATTCCATGAGGCAGGGAACGCCGTAATTGGCCATCTAGAGTATGCGGTTATGTTACCAGATGCTAGTAAATCAGATCCAGAATATGTACGTCAGTTCAACAATGTCGTGAACAGTCATGTTTTGCATACAGTTTCGATAATTGGTGGGGTTGCACTTACAACCGCACTCGCCCTAGAGTTCGATGCCCTAATGCTGGATATAGTGGCTATAATGGAAGGTGGACAGTGGAGTGGACAAGTCTCCGAGTCACTGGAGTTGCAATTGACATACGGGAAGGTTATCTCGGCTGGATTATTCCTTCTAGCGGTGGCAGGAATGAGATACGTGGTACCTTGGCAGAGAGTTAGTGGACTAATTGAAGCAGGAATTGCTAGCCTACGGGGTACAAGATCGGAATCCTAAATTTTTCATCTAATCCCTTGTAATTTCTCAAGTATTAGGACTACTTGACTCGCAATGAAGAGAGAGGTTAGTCCGAGGAGGGTGGCCGCAACCGGATTAGCCCACCATCCCAGATGAGATTCCATCGTAGAGATTACCTCTTCACTTATCTGCCAAGCTGCGACTATACAGGATAAGAGAACGAATCTATCCATCCAAGGCGAAGTCTTCTTTCCGGCTGTAGTAGCCCTATCTGGTAGGTTGCCAACCTCGCTCATGATGACGTTGTGTAAAATATCGCAAATATATGCACCGATTGGCTTTATTCTAATTTCACATACTACTATCAGTTGGGTTCAAGCCACAGAGGTCAGCCCGAAGACTATGGCCGCAGGTATTGAAGTAGAGACTTGCAGTCGCTGTGATAAGCCTGCAATATTGCATCAAGAATACAGTGGACAGCACTTCTGTGCCTATCACCTTGGCCAATCGATTAGGAAGCGAGTATCGAAAGACTTGCGTAGCCAATTGGTCCTTCCAAAGAACGCCAATCATGAAGATGGTAGACCATACACAATCTTAGCTTGCGTTTCCGGAGGTAAAGATTCAGCAGTTCTTTTGGATATGTTGGTAGATATTATTGGAAAGCGACGTGATGTACAAATCATCGCCGGTTGTGTTGACGAGGGAATAGATGGATATAGGTCTCCTTCATTGGAATGCGCGAGGGATTTAGCAGAATCATTGTCTATCGAATTTGTTACTTTGTCTTACGAGGAAATGGGTTATGAAAGAATGGATGAGGTTGTAGAAAGAATGCCGATTATAGCTGAAAATCATGATGAGGCAAAGGGAATGATGCCTTGCTCATATTGTGGTGTTTTCCGTAGACAAAGCCTCAACTCCCTTGCTGAAAAGATACAAGCGGATGTTATGGCACTAGGTCACAACCTCGATGATATGGCTCAATCGATACTGATGAATTTGCAAAAGGGTGAGATTGAACGAAGCGTTAGACTTGCTCCACACACAGACACACCAATCGAAGGATTGGCACCACGCATAGTTCCTCTTCGTTGGGTGCCTGAACAGGAGATACATGCATATGCCTTTGCCAAGGGTCTCCCTATTCATCACGGAGACTGCCCTCATGCACCAGGAGCAATGAGGCAACAAAGCCGTGCAATTGTTGCCTCTTTAGAGGCCCAAAGTCCAGGTGCTAGACACGGATTACTACACGCTTTGGAACAGATTAGGGAATTACACCGAGAGGCGAGAGGAGACCATCAGTCGGATGTCACAAATTGTCAGCAATGTGGGGAAATAACGAGCCGTCAAATTTGTCAGTCCTGTACAATGAAGGAATGGTTAGCGGAATCATCTTTGTGAAAAATCAATTGTGAAATCTATGAGGGCTTGATACGTGTTTTATTCCTAAAGTGGAACTCAACATACCTCTTTCAGTAGAATTAGGGTCTGATAACGCTTGTTTGATTGAATTAACAGGGGCACAGGGGATTCCATCCAGTAAAGATTCTAATTCACTTGATGTCAATTGTTTGACAGATTTTGAAATCATCGCATCGACCAATTTTCTATCTTCAACACGTTGTGAATTTTTCGACCAATCCGAATCTAATGGGATTTCTAATCTCAGAGCCAGTGCCAATTTTCCCCATTGTTCATCTGATCCAACGGCAATAACAAATTCACTATCCAAGGTTTTGTACGCTCGATAGGGTACTAGATTTGGATGAGAGGACCCCATAGGTACAGGATTTTTTCCTGAGATTATTGCGTTCTGAGCTTGATTCACTAACAAATCTATAGCGCAATCCCATAGAGATAGAGTCAGTTTTGCGCCGATTCCTTCTTTCTCTCTCCTGTAAAGGGCTGCAATTATTGCAGAACTAGCGTGTAATCCGGTTGCAACATCGATTACAGCAACTCCAACTTTTGCTATAGTTCCATTTTCGTCACCGGTAATCGACATCAATCCACTACGCGCCTGCATAACGATATCATAACCTCCTTCTCGAGATCTTGGGCCCTCATTTCCATAGGCACTGATACTGCAAACAATTGCCTTATCAGGCCACGGTTCAAACCATTCTTCGGCCTTTCCCGGTCGGAAATTCTCGATAATAATGTCTGAATCAGAAATTAATTTTCTAACGTCTTGCAAATCGCTTTC
>DAMG01000044.1:0-3461 GCA_002497025.1 Euryarchaeota archaeon UBA126 | reverse complement strand
GATTTTCCTAAATTCACAGAAGTCCAATAAGCCGCAACTTGTTCATCTCCAATCTCAGTAAATGGAGGTCCCCACCCTCTAGTATCATCTCCCCATGGTGCTTCAACTCTTAGCACAGTTGCTCCTAAATCAGAAAGTAGCTTTGCGGTATATGGTCCTGCTAAAACTCTAGATAAATCGAGTACCTGCACACCTTCTAAGGGTCTGAACATAAATTTCGCCTGATGGGAAAGTGCATCAATGGTTGTGTGCTAAGGGCTTACAATGGGGCTAATTCTCAGTAGAATTTGACTTCCACTTCCATCTCTTCACTAACTGATTTGTGAACGGGACAAGCCAGACCTCGCTTGATTAACCAAGCCCTATCTTCGCTATGCAATTCTGTAGGTAAGGAAATCTCAACCCCCAATTTTGATACTTTCCGTGGACCTGAAGTCATGTGTTTCTCTACCGACCCACTCATTCCACTAACGTTCAATTCTCTAGAATCTGCGGCTATAGCAATTATCGTCATCATACAATTCAACATAGATGTGGCCAAGAGGTCAGTAGGGGAAAATGACTGACCTTTTCCCATGTTGTCAACCGGAGCATCTGTGACCAATGTTTGACCTGAAGGAATGTGTGTTGCCGAGCATCTCAGATTACCGTCATAGACAGCTTCAATTCTTACCATCCAGAGACCTCATAGAATCGATTTGGCCAGGTCATCAATCGATTGAGAGCGACCGCAATATGAGCACCTTAGATCTAATGGCTCTGCTGAAATCACTCGTAGCTTGTGTGGCAGTGGTTCTCGCGAGTTCTGGGTAATACAATTCCAAAATGAACATCGAGCGATATTTACCAATTCTGAGCCGAGCTCGATTTGGCGTTTCTCAGCAACGCTGAAGTTTCGAATTATTGCAACCGAAGCGTTTGGAGCGATTAGTGCGAGCCTATCCAACTCTTCCTGTGTGAGTTCGCGATCTTCGATTTTCAATACATCTTTGCGACCTGCCTTTCCACTTGGAACATTCATCACTAGACTAATTGGATTAGATCGACCAACATCTACCCTCAGCATTTGCATTACTTGCAGTGCCTTTCCCGCAGGAATGTGATCAACTACTGTTCCATTACATATTGCAGTAACACGCCTCATCTCACTCATTCGCCAACCTCCATTGGAACATCCACTCCAAGACTTCTACAGAGTAGAGCCATTCTGGTTGGAACACCATTGAAGGCTTGTTGGAAATATCTAGCGTGTTTTGTTGAGTCAACGCTTGGGTCTATTTCGTCGACTCTAGGAAGTGGGTGCATGACAATCATTCCACCCTTGGCTTCAGCTAAGTTATCCGCAGTCATCTTGTAGATACCAGCAACCTTGGCATATTCATCTTCATCAGGGAATCTCTCCTTTTGGATTCGAGTCATGTAGATGACATCGGCGTCTGCAATAGATCCAGAAAGATCCTCACTCTCGATAACTTCAGTATCATGAGATTGCAGATCGCCAACGATTTCAGTTGGCATCCGTAGACTATCGGGAGAGACTAGAGTTAACTTGGCTCCGAATCGAGCTAGTGCATGTGACAAGGAGTGAGTAGTTCTTCCATATCGTAAGTCGCCGACCAATACCACATTCAACCCATCAAGTGTCCCGTGAGCTTGTCGAATTGTGAATAGGTCAAGCATAGTCTGTGTTGGATGATTCCCGGCCCCATCCCCAGCGTTGAGAATTGGAATTCCAATTGCATCTGCGCTATACTGTGCCGCGCCTTGACGAGGATGGCGAATTACTGCTATGTCTGAGTAACCATCAACCATTTGCATAGTATCGTACAGTGTTTCTCCCTTGGCAACGCTAGAACCGACTGAACTGAGGTTTACCACCTCTCCTCCAAGTCTCTTCATCGCTGATTCGAAAGACATCCTAGTTCGAGTTGAATTCTCAAAGAATAAGTTACCGAGAACCTTCCCTTGCAACAAAGGAGCGTAAACATCTCCATTTGCAACCGGCAACAACCTTTCAGCCGTATCGAGTATCTCCAAGATCTCATCATTGCTAAGATCGTCCATAGTAATCAGGTCGCTCATACCGTGTCCTCCGACGAATCCCAACGCCGACATTTGATAGCCCTTACCCTTGGTAATATTGATTCAAACCGCTCTCCGTCGTCTTGAAGTCGGATGCTTGCGCCGAGTAGTTGATGATAATCTCGCGTACGCCAGTGCGAGTGTCTTTCTGCGGAGGTGGGACCGATCTTGATTGGTTCGCTAATTCTGAGGAAAACGGGGGACGTGTCACCTCTTTAGCGTTAAATCGTCACATCCATGTGACCGTAAACGCTCGATTTGACGATAAGGTCCGAGTATCTTATTCAAAGATGGAATTAGTGGATAATTTTGAGGATATTGAACACGAATTAGTCCGTGAAGCCATGAGAATGACTGGAGTAACCTCAGGAGTAGAGATTACCACTATCGCCGACATACCATCACGCGGAACAGGTTTGGGCTCGTCATCTACCGTAACCGTGGGCCTTCTAAACGCTTTACACAATTTTGTAGGAAGGCAAGTTTCTGCAGAACAATTAGCAGAAGAAGCTTGTAATATTGAGATCGATATTCTAGGTCAGCCAATTGGAAGACAAGATCAATACGCAGCCGCTCATGGGGGTGTTAATTCGATATCATTCACTTCAGAGGGCGTTGAGGTATCACCCCTGAACCTATCAAGCGAGGTTATTTCTCGATTGGAGTCGGAATTTACCCTAATATTCACCGGATTAACCCGTAGCGCAAGTTCGGTCTTATCCGAATCTCCCGAGGACGAATCTGACCGCCTACAGCGACTGAGGTCAATTCGTACGCAGGCAGATGAAGCAAGAATAATGCTTGAAGACGGTAAATTGTCTCAACTCGGTGAATTATTAGAGTCGGCTTGGCAGGCTAAGCGAGGCATTACTTCAGGCGTTTCTAGCCAAGAAATCGATGATTTACATGACAGGCTCATGCAACTCGGTGCTTCAGGAGCAAAATTGTTGGGTGCCGGAGGTGGAGGTTTCTTCCTAGTCCATGGTGATGCAGATTTGCGAACCAAAATACAGAACGAATTTGGCGGGAGTAACCGAATTATTCCACTTGGAGTTGATTTTGAGGGCTCAACCATTATTCACAATGGAGGTGAGTGAATGTCTAGAGATTCAGCAGCTATTTTTATGACTTTAATCATAATAATTTCTTCAACTCCATTAAGCAATGCAGACACACACGGAATCCCTCATGATACGGATCCATACAACGGCTATGCGGAACTGATAATCCATGATGAGCTACTTCCAAACTCAAACATCACCGCAACATGGACTCTAAACATTTCAATTTCTGAATTTCTTGGTTCGAGTGAATTAGCTCACCCTGGAATTGGAATACGTCAACAAATAGATCAGTATCTCGGTAATAATGATGGAAAT
>DAMG01000054.1 GCA_002497025.1 Euryarchaeota archaeon UBA126 | reverse complement strand
GTGTATTATCCCTGGAGAAAAAGCATGGCAAGTCATCCTCGATGTATTTGCTATATCAGACGATGGTAATCTATTCGATGCTTTTGGGCTGGCTGCGATTGCAGCACTACGAAGTGCTACGGTTCCGGCAGAGAGATTTGAGGTTGGAGAAGATATGCCGCTCGATGTCTCAAAGACTCCGATAATGTGTTCTTACCACAAGGTAGGCGGTCGTTTTGTATACGACGCAGACAAGAGGGAGGAATTAGGCGGTGATGAAAGAATCCACATCACTCTTGGTGATGATGATCATGTTCATTCATTGCAGAAGGGTCTAAAGGGAATCTTCACGGCCGCCGAATTCGTCGAGATCAACAATGAGGCTCGATCAAGATGTGCCGAACTAAGAGATATGGTGAACAACGCTTTGGAAGGTGAGTAAAATGGCAAAGAGAACACAGAAACTCGGTGCAACCGCAAAGTACGGTTCTCGGTACGGTGTAAGTGTACGTCGAAGAGCAGGAGCTGCGATTAAGAAGAAGTCGAGAAAGTATACCTGCCCTGTCTGCCATTATCAAAAGGTTACTCGACAAGTAGCGGGAATTTGGGAATGTAAGAAGTGTGGACACAAATTCTCTGGTGGGACTTGGGAACCATTCACTCGAGCAACAGATGCTAACACACGAGTAATCCGACGTGGTATGGAAGGTGCTACTGCTACCGATATGACCGTAATAGCCCAGCAGGCGGCTTTGGATTACGAGCGAAGATTAGCTGGTGAAGAAAGTGTCAGCGATGAAGAAGAGTGATTCACTCAAACTCACTTTGCGAATCAATAGCTCCTACGCTAGTTCGCTAGAGGCGGCATTATCTACCGAAGCGGAAGTATACCGATCTGAAGATTGTATTACAGTAGAGGAAAGTGAGCCAGTATTTGTTGATATGCGAGCCCGATGGAATACAGTAATGAGAGGGCTTTCTGCTGCCTACGACGCCTTGAAAGCAGTTGACTAAATCAGAGGGTTGAGAAAACATGGATCAACAGCAACTTCAGAGCCTAGTTCAGGAATTACAACTTTTACGGGGACAGATTCAATCCTTGACTAGCCAATTCAATGAAATTTCACTTACTATAGAGGCACTGAAAGATCAATTACCCGAAAGAGCCGTTTATCGAGCTCTTGGAGGAGTATTGTTGGAGGTAGATGATAGAGATTCGTTGTCCAATGATCTAGAATCTTCCAAGGAAACTATTGAGGCTCACTTACAATCACTCAGTGCTAGGGAATCGGAACTTATCGCACAGTATAATGAAGCATCTGAGTCGCCTGAATGAGTGGTGAAATTTGATGTCGATTAATTTCGCTGCAATGAGCGATTGGATATCATCCCATACTCGTACTGGACCAATTGCAGTCATAACTCATAGAAACGGGGATATGGATACAATTGCATCAGGAATTGTCCTAGCATCTGCAATAGGTAAGGACGCTAAGGCCTGTGGCGTTTATGTTGGAAGTTTAGCCCAGAAAATACTCGATGGCATGGTGGTTGACTACCAACAAATCGACCAAAATAGGCCTGCTTTGCCACGAAAGTTAGCTGGGATAATCGTAGTTGATTGCGCCTCTCCTAGCCAAATAGGCTTCAAACTTCCAGATGTCCCACTTTGTATCGTTGATCATCACTCGGCGGCATCTGATAATTGGCCTGAGGGCGCCTTGGAATTGAAGGGGGATTATTCCTCTACAGCAGAAATGGTTTGGGACTGGTTCCAAAGTAAAGGTCTTGAAATAAATCCCGACCAAGGAACTCTTCTCCTCAGCGCAATTATTTCTGACACGGGTCGATTCAAACATAGCAGACCGGGTTGTCATAGAAGAGTCGACGAGATTTGTAAAGCATCTGGAATAGATATTGTAGATGTAATAGAAAAAGTAGAATCTGAGGATTTAAATCATTCACAACGTATTTCTATTCATAAAGCAGTCTCTCGTTCTACCGTACACGAAGTTGGAGAATTTTTTGTCTCGATTACCCGAGCTGGTACTAACGAGGGTTTAGTTGCACATGCATTATTGGCATCTGGAGCACATGCTTCTTTTGTTTACAAAAAGAATTCTTCAGACCTCAGGTTAAGCTCTAGGGCGAGTAGAACTGCAACTAATCAGGGCATCCATCTCGGTGAGTTGATGGAAAAAATCGCCGAACGATTGGGGGGAGATGGGGGTGGCCATGCTGGTGCTGCTGGCTGGTCCGGAACTTCCGATGAAGTAGAATTGAAGTCCGTTTTATTGGCCACACTATCATCGGAGTTGATACAATGAAGGACATCAGAAAAATTCTCTCAGATTTGAATTCAGGTTCAATTAAGGTTTCCGAAATCCCAGATGAACTAATTTTGCAATTATCATCATCCATGTTAATCGAGCAATTAGAAGGCCCAGACGAACTACTTTCGAGATTAAGTCGATTACAAAGAGATGTATTGGGGCTGCAACGTTTGTTAGTCGAAGGAGATATAGCAAAAGCAGTAATAATCAGTGAAGATTTACTTTTTCGTTCACGTTCAAAAGAAGAACGTGACTTAGAATGTGAGGTCCGAATTAGAATGGAAAGAGCGCTATTAGCTGTTGATGGCATCGATGCTTCAGGACAAGAATTACGTTGGTGTTCTGAACGTTTGAAGGCGATTGCACCAAATACAGCTTTGCATGGAATATCGATGTTAAATCAGGCAAATTGGCATAGTAATAATGGAGAAATCATGATGGCTATGGCCATACATGCTGAAATTACTAAGGATAGTGGATTCCCTGATGAAATCAGAGGTTTATCCCGTTTAGAAGTAGGCAGAATATTGACTGCTATGGATGATTTAGATCCTGCTATGAGGCATCTTTGGACTGCTAGAGCAATTTTCATACAGGCAGAAATGGAAGCAGAGGCGGTCGTAGCATCATTAGAATGGCTTGATTTAGCATTGGAAGAAGTTACAGAAGACGCTCCAAGAATGTTGTACAGAATAGAGAATGCAGGACCCCGGTCCGTCCCCGGTTCATCATGGGTTCCTGCAAATGAACAAGATGTACGGGATGTTATAGAATCAATATTCTCAATATTGACTGAGGATGTTGGTGGTACTGAAAGAACTGATTTAGGAATAATTCTCGACGCAGCAGAAATACTTGGTGAGCAAGAATGGAAGAACTCCTTGTTGGAGAAGTCAAAAGACATTCAGGACGCTAGACTACTAGAATCTCTCCAATCGTAATCCAGTAAACGTTGAATCTCTTTTTCCCCCCAATATAATTCTACAGGAATTTCCACACACCAACCAACTTCGCTAATCATTCCATCCTCGGATTCCCAGCCATAGGGCTGGGGTTCTTCATCAATTTCCACCCTAACAACTGTGCCATTAGAGAGGATATTTTCATCAAAATGAGTAGCGGTTCCAAGTAACCCAGTTTCCTCAAATAACTCTCTTAATGCAGATATGTCAATAGATTCGGAATCGTCGACTTTTCCACCGGGTAACTCCCAACCTCGTTCTACATGATTTACCATTAACCAACATGGAATATCCAATGACTCCTTTGGTACAGCCCAAACGACAACCCAAGGATCTTCTTCACTCATCGTTCATCACCTCACGAATTTGTTCTGCAAGTGATTTCGCCTCTGAGTCTCCTTCTGCTGCTAGTCGCCTACAAATGAAGAATGCCTCTGATAATCTTTCTTCGGTGAATAATTTTCTGGCATAATCGATTTCAGATAATTCATCTCCTTCTTGTTCATCATCATCTTTTGCAATTTCCAACGTTGGGTTGGCTAAAACCTGCATCCTAGTCAGGAATTCAACCCTGTCAGCGATATCAGGTGTTTTCCAAGCTATCTTCCCTTTTCCATCGATTAATGACTCCATCCGAATTTTGAAATCATCCCTAGTTGTCAAATTAGTCGAGTGAGTCTGTGCTTGATCATAGCAAAACCACGCTTGATCGAACTCGTTTCGTCTTTCGTGTAATTGCCCCATTTTTTTCCAAGCCTCATGATTTGATGGTCTTTGAGCAAGTAACTTTCTAGTCAATTCTAGATATTCGTCTTCATACCCGTCAGCAAGTAATCTTTCCATCCGTCTTGAAAACAAAATATTGGCTCTTTGGTCGGTGAAATCGAGATTTCTTATTCGCTGTAAAAATTCCACAACCCCACCTTCTTGTGTTGTCAATTCCCACCAACTATCAGGATCGAGGGGGTCGATAGATAACGCGGCCTCAAGTAGATTCACTGCAGATTGTTTTAGTTCCATCCCATCCAACTGGGAAAGTAAATCAGGATCTCTCCCGAGAATCAAAAATAATTCATCTAAAACGGCTCGAGCTCCTACAAAATCTTCTGACTCCAATTTGATTGTTAGCAAAATCCGCCAATTGTCTGGATGTGTGAAGTCATGCAAAACAGCTTGCCTAGCACTTTGCTCTGCCCAAGAAATATTTGAGTTATCATTGGTAGATAATTTTAGAAATTTTTCTGCTTGACTTCTGTGGCGATTGCCTAGACTCCTTCGTGGGTGTTGTAGGCTAGAACCGAGGTCGGTTGTGGCCATAATGACACCTCATAGTACGCTTTGATACGGCTTCCTGTCGATGCCTGGGGGCAATGTAGCATCTATTCCTATCTTACTGGTTAATCCGTCTTCACTTCTGGATGGATCTAGGCTTGACCCTTTTTGGCCTGATAGAATGATAGTGTCTTTATCTGGTTGCCAGCGAGTCATCAATGCCCATTCTACTCTAACTGGATTGGAACAATCTATGTCGGTGTCTACAATGGTGACTTGTTTCATCGATCGATGTCCGTCTAATGCGGCATGTATAGCAGCAACTCCGTCACTCTCCTTTTGAGGTTCTATAGCAACTACTGCCGATAGCCAACCACTCCCTCCATCAGTCATGTAGACATCTGTACATGGGACTACGGCGTTTACTGCGGCTTTGATTGTGGGAGCTCTAGGAAGACCCATCAGAGTTCGATGTTCTACTTCTGCGGGAATTAGAGCGTGGAAAACAGCCTTGTTTCTGTGGTGTACAGTATCGTATTCGATAACAGGTTCTTGTCGTATATCATCGACAGTACCGGTAATATCAACGTATGGTCCTTCATCATCATCTCGCAATGTAATTCGGGCTTCCATGGCGTATTCTGAGTCCGCAGGAACTTGAATGCCGTTAGACAGAGTAACCAATTTGAGTGGCTTTCCATGCAACTTTTGATGTAATGCAGCAGCTACCGTTAATTCGTCCAAATCGTGAGTAAATGACATTGCCGCCGCAAGTAGAACTGTAGCATCGGGACCGTTTACGACTGCGATATTTATCTCGTCACCATTGGCCCTTGCCTTGTCGGTCATCGTCCTTAGGTGTCTTGGGACAAATCTAGATACACAATGATTTCTATCTCGTAAAAATTGTCTATGAAATGACATATTTCTAATACCCTCGTATTCAGCTATAATCACTGATGCTGATTGATACCTGCCTCTGTCCTCTGGGTAATGCCAGGGGATTGGGATTTTAGTCAAATCAACAATTTCTTGTGTATTTTCGAAAACCGGACTATTCTCAATATCAACGACATCGGGTTCTGTAGGGTTCGCCATTGCCCAAGCAAGTATGTCAATTAATTCGCCAGGACTAATATCAAAAATTGCACAAATACGGTCTCTTGCTAGAACATTAACAGCGGATCTTAGGCCGTTAGTTTCTGAAATATTGTTAAACACAATAGCCTTGTGCTCCATCTTGCTGGAATGAGTTAACATATCGTGATTTACACTAATTTCATCATTGACTTCTGTTGCTCCAGCCAACAGGTCCCTAAAGGCCATGTGACCAACCCGACGTTACTCCTGCTTCAATGTTAGCGAAGTGAGGCCACCTGTCCCCTCACCTTTGGTGAGTCCGTCACGCTCTTATATGGGGGGTAGGTCGGCGGGGCGTTCCTTTGAGGTGTTATACTTGGGTCGCGGTTTATTCTCAGGGCCAAAGATGAAGAAGGATCGTAAGAAGTTCCGTTGGAACGAAAGGAAATTCAAGAATCGTGAAACAAAGAGGCGCCAAGGTGGCGTTCTCAAACACGATCCACTACGTGGTTCCACCCAAGCAAAAGGAATAGTAATTGAGAAGGTTGGGATTGAAGCTAAACAACCTAACTCAGGTATACGCAAAGCGGTTAAGATTTCATTAATTCGAACTGGTAACAAACTCACAGCCTTTGCTCCAGGAGATGGAGCGATTTCATTTATTGATGAGCACGATGAGGTTCTCGTAGAAGGAATCGGAGGTAGAATGGGGCGATCTTATGGTGACCTACCAGGTGTTCGATTCAAAGTAATCAAGGTCAATGGCGTGTCATTAGACGAGATGGTTCGTGGCCGTAAGGAGAAGCCTGTAAGGTGAGCATTATGTCAGAGGAAGAGGCTCAACAATCTCAACCAATAGCCGGTATTGGCACTATGGTTTTCAATAAATGGGACGCACAACAAGTGGTTTGTGGCGATCCTGGCCTTGCCCCCTACATCAATCTCACAACCATAGGTACCCCTCATAGTGGCGGAAGACACGCTAATGCTTGGTTCGGTAAATCTAAACTATCTGTGATTGAAAGATTCATTAACAATCTCATGAGAACAGGTAAGTTCAGTGGAAAGAAACAACACTGTGCAAAAGCCTTCGAAGCCGCTCTTGATAATATCGCCGAGCGTACCGGAGAGAACCCCCTACAACATTTCATTGATGCTATAGTTAATGCCGCACCTTGTGAAGAAACTACTCGCATAAAGTTCGGTGCTGTTAGTCAACCTAAGGCAGTAGATTCATCTCCAAGTCGTAGATTAGACGTGGCTTTACGTAATCTGTCTAAGGGCTGTGCATCAGCAACCGCAAAAAGCACACGAACTCTAACTCAAGGAATTATTTCCGAACTCAACAAAGCAGCAGCAGGAGACGTTGCCTCATTCGCAGTAGGGAAGAAGGATGAGATTGAGCGCATAGCAGCATCTGCTCGTTGATGGCAAGTATAACCACAGGATACTTCTCCGTTGTATCACGTAGTGATACAATCGGCTTTATGAACCAATGTCAGGTCGCCGAGCCAACCAGAGGTTGGTAGAATGGGCCGTAAGGAAGATAACATCGCAAGGGCTACTGAAGTCATGAATCAGCGAGAAAAAATTAGGAATCTAGCAATTGCAGCTCACATCGATCACGGAAAAACAACTCTTTCGGACAATTTGATCGCCGGAGCCGGCATGATGTCTGAGGATTTAGCCGGTAAGTCACGAGTTTTGGATTTCGACGAGCAAGAGAGTGCACGCGGAATCACAATCAACGCGGCTAGTGCATCAATGGTTCACAAAGTTGGAGAGGATGATTACCTCATCAATCTCATAGATACACCAGGGCATGTAGACTTTGGAGGAGATGTAACTCGTGCTATGAGAGCGGTTGATGGCTGTATCATTCTAGCCTGTGCTGTAGAAGGAACAATGCCCCAAACCGAGACAGTAGTTCGTCAGGCATTAAAGGAAAAAGTTCGCCCTGTTTTATTCATCAATAAGGTAGACCGTTTAATCAACGAATTACAAATAGATGGACCAGAGATGATGGCAAGATTTGAGAAAGTTATCGTTAAGGTTAACCAACTGATACAGACATTTGCGCCTGAAGATGTAAGAAAAGATTGGCAGGTGTCGGTTCAGAACGGAACAGTAGCGTTCGGTTCTGCGTACTATAACTGGGGTATGTCAGTCCCTTACATGCAAAAATCTGGACTAAATTTCAAAGATATTTTCGAACATTGTGCAGCAGATGATCAGAAAGCTCTGGCCAAGAAAGCACCAGTACACGAGGTTCTATTGGATATGGCTGTAGAAACCCTACCGTCGCCGCTCGTTTCTCAGAAATATCGAATACCGAATATTTGGCAAGGAGATCTAGAAACTGCAGAGGGTAAGGCAATGATGGAGTGCGACGCAGAGGGCCCCCTATCACTTATGATTACCAAAATTTGGATGGATCCACATGCTGGTGAAGTAGCAGTAGGTCGAGTTTATTCAGGTCAAATCAAACATGGAGAGTCACTTTGGGCAATTGGTGCTGCAAAGGCCGAAAGGGTGCAGCAAGTTGCAATGATGGTTGGTGGCGACCGGATTCAAGTACCATCCGTTACTGCTGGAAATATAGCCGCAATTACAGGCATCAGAAGTGCTGCAGCCGGAGTAACCATTTCTCGGGATAAGGATGCAGAACCTTTCGAAGCCATTCGACATTATTCTGAGCCTGTTGTTACTGTTGCTTTGGAACCTAAGGCGATGAAGGATCTACCGAAATTTATCGATGCGCTACGTGGTTTGGCAAAATCAGATGCCTCCCTACAAGTATCTACCAACGCTGAGACAGGTGAAGCTCTGCTTGCTGGTATGGGTGAATTACACCTTGAAATTACAGTATACAGGCTTGAGGAAGAACAAGGCATCAAAGTAAATGTCAGCGAACCGATTGTTGTTTACAGAGAGTCAATAGAATCTAACAATAAGGGCCACGCCTTCGAAGGTAAGTCTCCTAATCGTCACAATAGATTCTACATAGAGGCGGAGCCTCTTCCACTAGAGGTCGTACAAGCTCTCCGAGAAGGAGAATTTGGAGATGGGACCGTAAGGAACAAAGACGCCAAAGGAGTTGGTGATAAATTCGCAGAATATGGTCTGGACAAAAACATGATGAGGAAAATTTACGCTATTAATGGTACTAATGTATTAGTCAATGACACAAAAGGTATTCAGAACCTACACGAGACTCGAGAACTAATCATTGAGGGATTCAATGAGGTTTGCAAGAGGGGTCCAGTTGCTGAAGAACCGATAATGGGTATAATGATGCGACTAGTAGATGCAAAATTACACGAAGATGCGATTCACCGAGGTCCGGCACAAACTATACCTGCTGTTAGGAATGCCTGTAAAGGATCCCTCATCCGATCTCGTCCAATTATCCAGGAACCAATGCAAAATATTCGTATTGATGCTCCAAACGATGTTATCGGGGGGGTTACTCGCGAAGTTACCAATCGAAGAGGAATCATTGAAGATATGCCAGTTGATGGTGGAACAGCATCCGTTATTGGTAAAATGCCAGTAGCAGAAACCTTTGGATTCTCCAATGATATTCGTGCAGCAAGTCAAGGACGAGCCGTTTGGAATACAGAAAATGCTGGCTTCGAAATGCTACCTCCATCTCTATTCGAGAAGACCGTAGCTGAAATTCGAGAAAGGAAGGGCTTGAAACCTGAAGTTCCCACTGAACTTAACTATACTGATTGATTAGTTGATTCTAACTAATTGGAAATCAGTCATATCTCTGAGTAGGTTCACAGCAGGTGTTTGTTCTAATTTGTCTAAACATCTATGTGCAATTCTGTGGTGCTCCATTGCCCTGTCCAAGGCATATTGAATCGATCCATTATCTCGCAATTCTCTGACAGCGGCAGAAAGCTCATCCGTGTCTGTAGATTCAGTTCCAAACAACTTCCGGAATGTTGGTAAATCGGCACCACTTTCTAAAGCATGAATAGCGATTAAAGTTCTTTTTCCTTGAACGATATCACTCCCTGCGGGTTTACCTAGAGTTTCCGTATCGCTAGTCATATCGATATAATCATCCATAATTTGGAAACATAAGCCGAGATTGAGCCCCCAATCCGCCATATTTGCTACTGCATTTGCATCCGCACCTGCTAGAATAGCTCCTGTCTCGGCACAGGTTTCGAACATAGCACTAGTTTTTCCTGCTATCATCGAGATATATTCATCCTCAGAAACAGAAACTCTGTCCTCAAATTCAAAGTCTTCTTGTTGACCTTCTGCAACATGACGAACCATTTCTCCTATCGCGCTTACTACATCTCTGAGTTGGCCGTCTTGAATATGAGGGCTATCGGCTAGCATTTCAAAACCGAGTGCTAGCATTGCATCTCCTGCATTGATGGCAGTAGCATCGTCATAAGCAACATGTACTGCATCTAGACCCCTACGAATAGGGTCTTGGTCCATAATATCATCATGGACCAATGTAAAGTTGTGAATGATTTCTATGCACGCACCTAGCGTATAATGCCCTTCATGCCCGTATCCTACAGCGTCTCCTACGAGTCTAGGCATTATCGCTCTCAATCGTTTTCCTCCACCAGTAAAAAGGTGGGACATTGCACCCCGTAAACGATCTTGTTGTATTTTCGAAAGATTTTGTTGAATAATGTCTTCCACAATATCTCTATGTTCACCCAAGGCCGCGAGTACGTTGCTTGCGGAATTTTCTGGATGTTTAACTGACAAAGTTCCGCACCTTATTATCTCAGACCTCGGGTTAGATACAACCTCTTCGATATTGAAATCGCCAGAAAATAGGAAATTTTGGTAAATCGATTCAAACCAAGGTGCAATTATTTGACTTTTCCATCTGCCTTTTCTTTCCATCATCTGACTCAAAGAGGAGTTATCGACCCATTCAATGGCTTGGATTTCATTACGGTTGAAGTTTACTTCACAATCAGCCTCAACAATTAGGACATGATCGATTTCATTCTCTACCCAATCTGCGTCCCAACGACATTTGTATTCGAATTTACCAATGTGGTGAAACACCCAATCGTTAGTAATAGTTCTAGGAATTCCGAGCTCTTGTTCCAATTTTCTCCTAGCAGCTTCTATTACTCCTTCAATTGGTTCATCATTTTCGCCTTCAATATCCAATGGATGGCTACAACAAGAGTTGGCCCATACGGCTGGAAATGTAATTTTATCAGAAGATCTTTGCTGCACCAATAATCTTCCTTTGCTATCGAAAATTAGGACACTGAAAGCTCTGTGGAGAATTCCTTCTCCATGATGGGTAGCAAGTTTACTGGAAGCATCGATCACATTATCTTCTGCGTCCAAGCAGAGAACTAATTCTTCCATCATCTCAGCTTGAGAAGAGTCAAGTCCATCTAAGGGAGTTGCAGGCACCACCATGTCAACCATTCCTTTTGAAAAGGACCCACCATATAATCGAAATGGAACGCTAGGGGGATAATTGGTCATCAAGGCACTATCTGCGTGCCTCTTGTATTTCCAGAATTCAATAATTCTAGTACTCTTTCTGGTCTGCGCCCATCAATAAACCATACATTTTCCACTACCCTGGAAATCTTAGATGCTGAATTTAATTTCAGGAAGATTCCCCCAGTAACGTCTTGTTGTTTGTCATGTTCTCCAGATATTGGCATTTTTGAATTCCAAATACGGACAAGTTCTGAGTTTGGGTCAGAGGGTGGTGCTGAGAGTAAACCTTCAGTATCTCCTAAGAGGAAAATACAATGAGTGATAGTAGGGATTTCTTTTCCAAGTCTAACCATCAAGTCGTCACCAGATAAGATGCCGAATAAATTTGGTTCACTACAATTAACTACATCTCCGAAAGTAATTGGAACTACGCTATCGTCACAATTTACAATTGGCGTCAAGTCTCCTAAAAAATTAGGTCCAACTTCCGTTGCCCATTGTGATGGTGGAAAGCTTTGGCTATCAACATCTAAGGTTGTTAATGAGTCACATAATAGACGATTCAATTCTAACATATCTGCTCGAATAGATTTTACAGCCTGTTTTTGTTCCATTAGGATTGATGGTTTGGCACCTTCAGCAATTTTCCATTCTTTTGCTTTAAGATGGCCGAATGACCCTGCGCCATGTACTATGGTAACTCGATTATCCAAATCTAATAATTGCTTAATTAGTCCTGAGAGTTTTGCTATAGCCCTTTCATCTATGGTTTTCATCTTCGACTTAGTTGTGATTAAGCCACCACCAAATTTCATTAGAACATGTGCCATAGTTTCCAGTTCTCCCCACGGGGCAAGACATTTTGTGTTATCCCGTAAATAGTCTAAACGAGGGACGTTCTGAATAAGTCAGATTCATTGCTCACCGTTTATTGCGGGGTACATGAAAGTAGATGGCGAACTCGATAGATTCCAGCGCTGGTTACAGAGTAGATTAGCGGATGCAGAAAAGATTGAGTCTGATGATGAAAGGATCCGAACTTCTAATCGGATACAAAATGCCATACAAGAATGTATTAATTACAAACAAGCGGTAAATGTGCAACAATCCGTAGCTAATCCATTTGTGATGCGTGATCAATCTGTTCGGCCCGTTAACGAATCCGAAGTAAAACCTGTAAGCTCAGTCACAGGAATGTGCACGAACTGCGAGGCAGATTTAACGGAAGATTTAGAATTCTGCCCACTATGTGGTGAATTTCAGTAAAGTTACTCTTCTTCTTCCCAACGTGCACGAGCCAAGACATATTCTGGATCTTCATTGTCCACAACTGAGAGGTATTGTGAAGGTACATTTTCAGTAAGGTAAACAGTGATGCCAGCGTGCCAAATAGTTTCTCCTGCGGCATACATTTGAGCAGTGTCGACTTCTAATATCGTTGGTAATTTGAAATGTACATGGCCTGCTTCAGCAGCATTGCGAATAGTTGCTGAAAGGTGTACGTGTGCTCTCCCACTTGGCGATATACCCACGTCAAGCAAGTTTTCTGCTTGTTCGGGATCACATGGAAAATATAGTGCATCTGGAATGTTATCAGTAGGTAAATCTAATTCGATTTCTACTGTGTGGCCATAAGTGGCACGAATTGTATTTCCTCTAATTTCATATCTTCCTTTCGGATCTGTTTCTGCTATCGCTCTAAAATGGTGTGGTCTCAACCAATGAAAACGCTTCCCACCCTTTTTGAATTGATGGATAATGTCTTTCACGTCAATCCACCCATTAATGTCCATTTCCAAATCGAACTTTTCCGGGGCATGCCTCAGAACTAGCGCTAATCGTCTAGCAAGGCTATTTCTTTCACCAGTCCTCATGATGAATTTACCTTCTGCATTACAAGCAGGGCAGAGATGGTCATCTGCATAGAATCCGTGATTGGAGCATTCTCGTATCATTGAACAGCGCGACTTTGGTCTCTTTCAAGAACCCGCCGGTCAAGTCACCACATTACTTAGGCTACTTACTCAATGGTTATTGGGCGAATACCTGACCGAGTATCGTGGATGTAGTCATTGTTGATTGGATGCGTTCTCCCTTCCATAGGGCTCACAAAGGGGAATTAAAGGATGCGAGGCCTGATGAAATGGCTGGACAAGTAGCCAGAGCTTTACTTTCAAGGAATAATATCACTAAAACTGAAATTGAGGATATTTTACTGGGATGCGCCTATCCAGAAGGTGAACAGGGCTACAACGTTGCTAGATTAGTTGGTTTTCTAACCGGTCTGCCAGACACAGTTCCTGGTTCTACATTCAATAGATTGTGTGGTTCTTCAATGGAAGCCATTCACGTGGCTTCAGCTAAGATTTCTGCTGGATGGGGGAAATGCTTTCTTGTTGGAGGAATGGAATCAATGTCCAGAGTAAAAAGAAGAGGTTTCAATTGGTCACCTCACCCCAAATTAGAGGAGAGTTTTCCGCAAGCATATATCAACATGGGAATAACTGCCGAAAATGTGGCCGAGAAATATTCAATTGATCGGATCCGGCAAGAAGAATTTGCCCTCGAATCACATAAAAAATCTGCTTCCGCCCAACAAAATGGTCTTTTTGATTCTGAAATTTGTCCGATTATTATAGGAGACGAGGAGGTGGTATCTGACGGTTGCATTAGACCTACTAGTAATTTAGAATCAATGGCCGGATTAAATCCAGTTTTCAAAGAATCTGGAACAGTTACTGCGGCTACATCTTCGCCATTGACGGATGGCGTCACATTTGCAATTGTTTGTAGCGAACGGTTCGCAACAGAGAATAATCTTACTCCAATAGCTAGAATCGTATCTACATCAGTTACTGGCTGCCCTCCCGAACTAATGGGCCTAGGTCCAATCGCGGCTTCGCAATTATGTATGGAAAGAGCAGGTTGGACTACAAACGATGTAGATATTTGGGAATTGAACGAGGCATTCTCCTCACAGAGTTTGGCGTGTATTGATGAATTAGGGATTGATATTGAGAAGGTCAATCTAGACGGTGGAGCCATATCCTTAGGTCACCCATTGGGGGCTTCTGGAGCCAGAATAACCTGTAAAGCGGCTTCACTATTGCAACGAACAGGGAAAAACAAGGCCATCGCCACAATGTGTATTGGAGGAGGTATGGGCATCGCTACGGCACTTGAGAGATATTGACTTATTCTTCTTCAATTGAGTTTACTAGTAATCCATCACAATTAGGACAACGATCTTTTTTAGTAAGTAAACTAGGAATAACGGCCAATAGACTATCACAATTTGGACAGGAAGCGTATACTTCCTCATTTCTCAGTGTAACCTCTGAGTCAGGTCGTTGGTTATACCATTGTATAAATTGAGAATTCCTAATTGTAGATACACGCTTGCGTGTAGAATTACCAAGCAAAATTAACAATAGTCCCTGGATAATGAGAAAAATTTCAACAGCGAGAAAACCAACAATTGTTTGGATTAAGCCTACAATATAGAAAACCGTAGAAAGGAATTGTTCTAAATTAGCATATCTAATATCGTAAAGATTTCGTTTCTTAGCGAAACCAATAGTTACTGTAGTTCCGTAAAATACTACAAGCAAGCCAAGGCCAATAATAAACCCTAGAAAAATTCCATTACCGTTTGTTGAAATTGTGGCAATAATTAGTATAAGAATTAGTAAATTTAAGACGCCAAAAGTCGTCAACCTACGAAACAAGTCATTTGCCCTAGTATCGTCCACAACCTATCGAATGTATTGTCATCTAAGACTCAAACGGTCGGCGACGCACTCTTGAATGACCTACTACTCGTGGAGTTGTGACGAAGGACACCGGCGTTGCGATTCATAGTGATGCCTTACTCGGAAAACGAGTATTATTAGCGATAGCAGGAGGAATCGCGGCGGTTGAATCCGTTAGGTTAGCTAGAGAATTACGCAGACATCAGGCTGATCTTACTGTAATCATGAGTGAAGAAGCAACCAAGATAATTACTCCTCTAGCAGTAAGTTGGGGCTCTGACACAATTGTTCATCAAGGATGGAGTAGCGAAATGTCGCAATTGGACGCATTTGATCTGATTCTAATCGCACCGGCTACAAGGAACACGATTTCTAAGCATCTTAACGGAATAATGGATTCACCCCTATTGATGTCTCTCTCCGCAAGTAGAGGTCGTAAATCGAAACTTTGCTTTGTCCCATCAATGCACACTGACTTATTCGATGATCCGGTAACTTCCAAACTTCTCGATGCATTACGTGACGAAGGTAGCCATGTGATAATTAACGAGGTAGACGAAGGAAAATTGAAACAACCAGATCCAATATCCATTGTGGCTGAGGTTTGTCATATCGCAAATAGATCCCAATCCTCCAAATCAATTGCTATTACAATGGGGGCAAATAGGGCGCCAATTGATGCTGTTAGAGCCATTCAAAATGCATCATCAGGTAGAACAGGCTGGATTATTGCAGAATATCTCCATCGTATGGGTCACAATGTTATTTGTATAGCTGGAAAAACCTCTGCTAATCCCTCATTTTCCCTTCCGAACGTGTTTCGGGATGGAACTCCCGATGGTATGCTGAAATTGTGCAAGGAAATAGCCACTGAATCACAACCTGACGTATGGATTCATGCTGCAGCAGTTTTGGATTATTTCACAGAGGCAGAACAAGGTAAGAAACCAAGCGGTCAAGATAATTGGCAACTAAATCTTAACCCTGGAAGGAAACACATCGAAGAATTAAGGAGTTTAGTTGGGGATTCGATCCGTATAGGATTCAAGTTAGAATCAGATGTAGAAATAGACACTCTGATTCAAAGGGCAGAGGCACAAATTGAACGATATGGTGTTAACGCAGTTGTTGCAAATTTGATGGAAGAAATGAACGACCCAAGTAAATTGAGAGCCAGAATAGTTCACGATGATGGAAGAATCGAAGAAATAGAGGATGATTTTTCATTGGTACTAGCGATACAAGGTATAATCTCGCCAAATTGACTCCTCGTTCAGCGTCACATTCAAGCGATTATTGCTGGCGACAGCAATCATGGCGAGTCCCGACAAGGCCAAGAGAGGAATTCCCTCTAAGGAGGATTTCAACCTCTGGTACCCAGCAATCGTCGAAATTGCAGACCTTGTTGACAAAAGATATCCAATCAAAGGTATGGATGTCTGGAAGCCATATGGTTGGAAGGCAATGATGCTAATTGATGGATTAACTCGTGCTGAGATGGATCGTACCGGTCACGAAGAGTATAACTTCCCACTACTCGTTCCGGAGGATCTGTTGGAGAAAGAAAACCGCTTAGTCTCTTTGTTAAAAAAGGCTAGAGAAGATGGCGTTGATCCGGATGAATTGAGATTAGATGAAGAAGAAGCCGGATTCAAGAAAGAGGTGTATTGGGTTAAACACGCTGGAGAAAATGAGTTAGAATTACCCATGTTTCTCAGACCGACTAGCGAGACTCCAATGTACACTATGTTTCCATTATGGGTCAGGTCCCATGGAGATTTACCACTGAAAACATTTCAGATAGTCAACACCTTCCGATATGAGACTAAACAAACTAGGTCTTTCATTCGAGTTAGAGAAATTCATTTCTTTGAAGCCCATACCGCTCACAAGGATCAAGAAGGTGCTGATGCCCAAATAGAGGAGGACGCAGTAATCGTGCAAAATTTGCTTCACGACCTATGTTTCCCAGCAATTGTTTCCAAGAGACCAGTATGGGATACTTTCCCTGGAGCTTGGTTCTCTAACGCTGTAGATGTAGTAATGCCTAACGGCCGTACGCTTCAGGTTGGTACCTATCATCATTACAAGGATCAATGGGCTAAGGCGTTTGATCTCAAATACGAAGATGCAGAAGGTCAAACTCAGTTTTGTCACCAGACTACTTTCGGAATGTCAGAAAGAATGTTGGGCGCAGTTGTAGGGATGCATGGCGACGATGCAGGACTAATTTTCCCCCCTAAGATTGCTCCTATTCAGATAGTCCTAATGCCCGTTGCTCAACATCTCGATGATGATGTAATACCTTCTATCAACAAAATAGCAGACGCTCTCAAATCCGCTGGATACAGAGTAAAGGTTGATGATAGAGATATAAGACCTGGAGCAAAACATTACGATTGGGAAATAAAAGGCGTTCCACTTCGATTAGAATTAGGTCCTAGAGACCTGAAATCAGGTCAATTTGTCTTATCTATGAGAACAGGCGGAAAAGCAAGCCATGACGTGAATGATTTACTAACCGTGATTTCGGACTCTCTAGATTCCACCGAATCTGAACTTAGAAATCGGGCAGCAGTGCATATGGAAAATTTAGTACTAGACTTCCCCGGTATAGAACAATCCTCAGATGGATGGAAACTAACAAAACCCATTGAAGACGGTAAAGTCTACCAATTAGCCTTTGATGGGAACGATTCTGATGCTGAAATATTAGAAAAAGCAACAGGACTTACTTTCTTAGGGGATTGTATTGATTCGTATAGTGAGCCTAAGCCCTGCGTAGTCACCGGTCGAATGACAACAAGAAAACAGCATTTGGCAAGGATGTACTAGTCTTACTTCTTACGTAGTGAGAATAGCATAATTCCGAATAGGAACACGAGAATTCCAATCTCAATAATTTCTAGTTCCATCGTTTCTGTCCAGGAATTAGGTGATTGGTAATTTACAATTTCACTTAGGATTAATTTATCTTCACAGTTTGTCTCACTGTCCGGCTCATCACAGAGTGGAATAAAGGAACCATATCCTATCACTAAATTGGTCAAGATTAGTGAAATTGCAATGGTAGTAAAAACAAACAGACCCCATCTTCTAGATTTGGGAGTTTCTGGAATTGGTTCCGGCGGGGCAATAGGCACAATTGGCATTTGGACCTCATGCTTCGCATCTCCATTTGGCTGGACTATTGACTCAGAAGGTCGTTCTGGGGCCTCAACTCCCATCTGTTCCAAAACTTCTCTTCCATAGATTGACTCTGCCATCTCATATAGCTCTGGATTGTCTTCTAAACTCTCGGGATTGAGTGTTCCATCGAGAAGGTTCTTGATATCATCCAGAGAAGACACAATCCCACCCCGATTACCTATTATTATTGAATACAACCCAATATTGTGGGCGAAATTTCCTAATCTACAACATTGCTCTAGCAGCGGTTTCAATAGATTCGACAGTTAGTCCTACGAGACTTAGTAGCTCCTCACTATCCCCGCTTTCACCAAATCTATCTTCCACACCTATCTTTCGGATTATTGTAGGGTTATTTTCACTAAGATATTCGCTTACTGCAGATCCTAATCCACCAATGACTGAGTGGTCTTCAACAGTAACTATTCCTGAAACAGAATTGGCCAATTGATCCAATAATGCTGTATCTAATGGTTTGATTGTATGCATATCCACTACCGTCGCATTAATCTCCTCTGAGCGTAAATTTTCCGCGGCTTCAAGTGCTTTATGGACCATTACTCCGATTGCAATTATCGCAACATCATTTCCTTCCTTGAGAACAGAACCCTTCCCAATTTGTATGGAATTTACGGTGTCCTCATCATAAATTCGAGGAGTCTTGTTCCTTGCAGTTCTTGTGTAAGATGGATTCGGGTGGTTGAGTAATTGTTCGGTCAATTTTGTTGCTGACAAATCATCACTCGGATGCATAACTGTCATTCCAGGAATGGTTCTGTAGAGGGCTAAATCCTCGATAGATTGAGCGCTACTACCGTCCGTACCAGTGTGAATGCCTCCATGACTTCCACAAATATGAGCCACGAGACCAGGTCTAGCCAGTCCATTTCTGACTTGTTCAAATGCCCTTTCTGTAAAGATAGCAAATGTACTAGCAAACGGAACCTTCCCGCAAGATGCTAGTCCTGCTGCTACAAGTACCATATTTTGTTCTGCAATTCCCAATGAAATTGTCCGCTCTGGATACAATTCACGGAAGAGGCAAGATTTGGTAGATTTCCCTAGGTCTGCTTCAATCACAACTACTCGTGGGTCATCTGCCAAGTTGAGTAGTGCTGCTCCATAGCCGTCACGGCTGGCTCCGCCAGTAGATGGTGCGCTCATACTAACTCCTCCATTGCCATCTTTAGTTCAGCATCATTAGGCGCTTTACCATGGAATGAGGGGTTATCTTCCATGAATGATACGCCTTTCCCTTTGACGGTGTGGGCTACTACGGCGGATGGACCTGGTGTATCCATTGACCATTGCAGAGCTTCGACAACAGCTTCCATGTCGTGACCGTCGATTTCCTTTACGGACCAACCAAATGCCTCTACCTTACTGGCAACGTCACCGATCTCCATTTGGACATTTACGAAATCATCGTTTTGTATTCGATTTCTATCGATTATTACATGTAAATTGCCTAAATTATGGTAACTAGCCGCCATGAATGCTTCCCATATCTGCCCCTCTTGAGTTTCACCATCACCCAACATTACCCAAGTTTGGTAATCCAAACCATCCATTTTTGCTGCAAATGCTGTCCCTATTCCAAAGGATAATCCCATACCTAAACTGCCTGCTGAGAAGTCTACACCATTCGTCCATTTCATGTCGACATGTCCTTGACATACCGAACCTAAACTTCTGAAGCCATCTAAGTCTGATTGCTTGAGGAAATTGTGCTCTTTCAAAATAGCATATACTGCTGGTGAGGCATGACCTTTACTCATAATAAATCGGTCTCTTTGGCTTGAATCTGGATTATTGGAATCTACATTTAGTTGAGTACCATATAGCCCCACGATTAGGTCGATTGCTGACAAAGACCCTCCTGGGTGTCCTGCGCCTGCTTTGTGTATCATGTCAACTATTGATCTCCGGCAATTTTTTGCCACATTCTCTAAACTTTGAACAGATACTTCAGTTCCTTTCACAGTTGTTGCTAATCCAAAGGGCCTTTGATGATTTCCAGTCTCAAGTTTTCATCAAATTATAGATGGATTGAATATGGGGGATATTCTCGATTACTCTGTGAGCAGGGCTATACTTGAGACCGCAGCACCTCTCGGGGGCCACATCGATTGGAAAAGTGTACTCAGATTGATGCCTATTCCTAACGCAGTTTCCTCGAATCCAATACTCCTTTCTGCGCTTAATTCGTTAATTGATAATGGTAGAATCGACGGTCAACTCGCCCTTAAAATATACAATGAACCAGATATCAATGCAATATTTTCGTTAGCGAATATGGTCAAGGTTTCAAGGTTCGACAATCAAATCTTTTTCAACCAAAATCTACATGTCAATACCACAAACATCTGTGTTTTAGCCTGTAGGTTTTGTGCATTTAGGAAGGGGCCAAGACATTCCGAAGCTTACGAGTTAAGTGTGGAAGAATATCTCCATCGAATTATGCCATTGTCAGATAGAATAGACGAAGTTCATTCAGTTGGTGGCCTACATCCTTCCTGGACAATTGAGCATTATCAAAAATTGTATAGTAGCGCTAAAATGGAATTTCCTCACATACACATTAAATCTCTTACTGCTGTAGAAATAAAACACCTCGCAAAGAGATCTAATCTTTCAATTTCTAAGACTCTGAAAAAATTACAATCCGCCGGATTAGATTCGATACCTGGTGGTGGTGCCGAAATTTTAGTAGACAATATTCGTGATAGAATTTGTAGAGGTAAAGAATCTAGTGACGAATATTTGGAAATACACCGCCAAGCTCACAAACTTGGAATTCCGACCAATTGTACTATGCTTTTCGGAACTGTAGAATCAATTGAGGATAGAATTACCCATCTTGAATTATTAAGAGAATTACAGGATGAGACCAATGGTTTTCAGTGTTTTGTACCTTATCCTTTTTTGCCAGATTATACCAGACTTCCTGAAGCACAATTAGCAACATCAAATGAGATTCTCCGCACAATAGCGATATCTAGATTAATGTTGGACAACATACCTCATATCAAGGCCTATCGGATGAATATTGGAGATTTCGTAGCACAAATGGCATTAGTGGCTGGCGCAGATGATATTGATGGAACAGTGGGTCATGAGGAAATTATGCATTCAGCAGGAAGTACAACGCCATTAGATTCAGATGCTCATGATTTAGTTAAGTTAATCCAAGACACTAACCAATTACCAGTGAGGAGAAATTCGATATACAATAAATTCGAAATTATTATCCCGGAAAAACATGAGTATAATTCCTTACCAGTACTAACATGATGGTGAAGGACATGTCGTGGACCAGTGTTATTGGACGTGTGGCTTTTACTAACTGCGACCCATTGTTTTTCGGTCTAGACGAACGTTGGTCAATTTTGTCGGCTCCACCAGCCTGGCTAACAGGACACGTTCTACGTAAAGATTGTTTGACCGCTCCCATTCCAACTGCTGATTTTGCCAAACATCAAGATGAACTCATGTTAGTACCCGACCTTGGGATTGTCGCAATGGGCGCAGTAGGTTCTGTAATTCTCTTTGGTTCTAGAGATATAGATCAAATGAGAGACATTGCACTGCCATCTGATTCATCAACATCCAAGGTCCTTCTTAGATGGTTGCTAAAGCATAGAGGATTAGACCCAAAATGTGTTGAAACTGGACCAGATTTGAAATCTATGTTAGAGATATGCGATGGAGCTTTACTAATAGGAGACAGAGCTCTTTCAGCCGCAGCAGAACATCCTGAACTAGTCTCACTTGATTTGGGGGGCGAATGGACTAAGGTCACAGGTCTACCCATGGTTTTCGGCGTATTCGCTTGTAGAAAAGATGCTCCAATAGAACAAGTAGCGAAAATCCATAATGACTTAATGAATAACTATCATGAGTTCAATACTAACCCTAGGAAAAAAATACAGGTTGTTGAAAATTCTTCTAATCAAACGGGCATAAGTAATGATAGGATGGAATATTATTTTCACAATGAAGTAAGAAATTCACTTGACGCTGAATCAACCGAAGGATTGTTATTATTCTTGAAAGAAGTTTGTAAGATGGAAGATAGCCCAATTTGGGCTAAATTATCTTGATCACTCTGAGTAATCTAAGCGTTTACTTGCCACCCATTCTAAAAGGTCAAGAGCTACTTCACATGATTCGGCAACAACTACTTCTTCATCATCAACAAATCGTTCTAATACGTCCAGAGCGGTTCTGTCACCAATGGCGCCTAACGCCTCAGCGGCTTCGTGCCTGACCATTACATCTTCATCCTTATCTTCCAGCCGTTCTATTAGGTGTGGGACGGCATGTGAGTCTTGCATTTGTCCCATGACGTAAGCAATCTCATGCTTCAATAAAGCGGATCTTGATTCATAAGCCGCTGCCAAGGCATCAACGGAATCTTTTCCACCAATATTCCTTAAAGCGAACAAGGCCCTCATCCTTTGAAACATTTTTTCTTCGTCATCGCAAAGTATTCTTCGCAAGTCGGAGACACTTCTTTCGTTACTAGGTGGAGCTGGGTCTACCGAATCAAATTCTGATCGCTCTGGAATATTCTCGCTCATCTTATTCGACTCCAATAAATTCTATAGAATCGGTATCTAATTTTTCATCGACCAAACCTATTTTCTGCCCCTCTTTCAAAAATAACCGAACTGCAGAACGCCCATCTTCTCCATAATCGATGGTTCGTGAATTGACGTACATTTGGACAAATTCTCTATTTGTATCATCATCAATTCCTCTACCCCACAACTTGGCGAATTCTAAGGCGGCATCAGGATCTTGTAACGAGTGTTCAATCGATTTTTTCACATCCATTGCTAATGTATGGCAAATTTCCTTTCCTAAATCACGGCGTACAACATTACCACCCAATGGTAATGGCAAACCTGTTTTTTCATTCCACCATATACCTAAATCCTGTATGAGACAAACACCTTCATCTTTCCACGTTAATTGACCTTCATGGATAATTAAACCAACATCGTACTTACCCTCAGCAACGGATGGTAAGATTTCGTCGAATGGTAATACCTCAACATCTACGTCTCCCCATGCGAGCCTCAAAGCCAAATATGCGGATGTATCCAAACCGGGAATAGCAATTGTACGTGATTTCGCATCTTCTATAGTCAACTGGCTGTTTCCAATTAACATTGGGCCATATCCCTCCCCCATAGAGGCTCCACAGTTCATTAGGGCGTAATCTTTGATAATCTTAGGAAAAGAATGTATGCTAACGGCGGATATTTCGTATTCACAATTTTGAGCTTTCTCATTGAGTGTTTGGATATCCAATAACACGTGTTCATAATTTCTTCCAGGTGTTTGAATTGCTCCTGTTGTGAGTGCGTGGAACATGAAAGCATCATCCGGATCGGGAGAATGACCTATTCTAATGTGGATATCGTTCGAATCCATGTCTTGCGGCGTCTCCCTCTAGTAAAAAATCACTTGTATTCCCCATTCAGATTGTAAGTAAGTATCAATAGGCAATCACTACTCCCCAAGGTTATGCCTGACTCTACGAAACTCTCTACAGCGTCCGGCCAACTAGGGCCTGTTTGTGCCGTAACCGGAAAGGCACTAACTTTCGGTGAGGCAATAGTTTTGGATGGCGAATATTTGTGCATGGAAGCCTATGTAGAAAAGACCGGTGCTTCTCCGTCTACAGAAGGTAAAGAAGTACAGGATCTGAACCTAGATTGACAGAATCTTTGCGTTGAGTTCATCAGCCGCCTTCGTTTTCGAGTTATTATGTCCGGAGGATGGAGTAGGTTTGCGCTTCGCTTCTCCAGGTATTATGCTAGTTTATCTACCAACGAACTTTGGACCCCTCCTAGGTTACGAAATAGGGAATGGATGTTCATTCAGTGGGGAGATAAACCAGTTGACCGCCATAGAGCATTTTCCTCAGATGAATCATTACTGTCATATCTACAACAAAAAGGGCCTCATTCTTCATTTCATAGCACTGCATATTATCGAAAACCGTCCGAAAGAAAAATGATTGACAAAGATTGGTTAGGCGCTGATTTAATCTTTGATCTCGATGGCGACCATTTGCCGGGTGTTTCCGATGCAGATTTCCCTTCTATGATTTCATTAATTCAAGAACAAGCTTGGAGTTTATGGAATGACTTTTTAGAACCAGAATTTAACATGAAAAGGGAATTTGCCCAATTCACATTTTCCGGACATAGAGGGTTTCATATTCATGTTAGGGACCCGTCATTAATGGGATTAGATTCCAATGCTAGAAGAGAAATCGTGTCATATATTCGAGGCGAAGGTTTGGAAGTAAATACAATATTGTCAGGGAATGCCAGCGGATGGAGAGACAGAATCGATATTGGGACGCAAAGTGTGTTAGATAAGCTAAGAGCAATAGGTGAAAAATCATCTAATTCCAAACAATATCTAAATGAATTTCATGGGCTATTAAATCCTAATACCAATCATAGTGGGACACGTGGAGTTAGTAAAAACAGGATTAATACTTTAGCGGAATCGGTTTTGTCGGAAGAACGTATAGAGAGACTAAATTCTGACCATAATTTGGCTGTCTTTGGGAAGGAAACTGGTTTATTTTGGGAATTAGTAAAACTCGACAAATCCGTAGTTTTAGGCACAGCAGGAGAAACCGATGAAAATGTCACAGTTGATGTAAAGAGAGTAATACGGCATTTAGGTAGTTTACACGGGAAATGTGGTCTAAGGGTCACGGAAGTGCCGTATGATAGATTAGATCCTGATGGCTCTAATCCATTCAATCCGTTATTAGAAACCGTTGCTTTTTCCGGTGTAGAAACGACCAGAATAAAATTGCTTAGAGATGACGTTACAGCTAGTTTAGAGGGGGTAGAGGTTTCCGGCTCTAATGGTGAGATTTTTGAGGTTAGTGAAGCGATGGCCATCTTCTTATGTCTCAAGGGATGGGGGGAACGAGTTAGCCCCTGAGTACACGAAAAGACACTCTAAGCCACAGAATGTTGAATAGTGGGTTCATTAGACATGTACCTGTTGGGGTGTACGCTTGTCCGATGGTGAAGATAAATCAAAGGAGGATTTTCCGCTTCCACCTCCACCACCAGGACTAACAATTCCACCTCTCCCAACACCTCCGCCACCTCAGGATATAGGAATTGAGGAAGAATCAGAACCAGACCTAGAAGTCCAAGATTCTGATGTTGATGACGACTTCAAATCTGCTTGGGCCAAAAGAAGGGCCGAAAATCCCGATATATCCTCTGATAAAAGAGATCAAATGTATGGACATATTGATCGAATAGCTACTGGAGAAGTTGGTACCTTGTTAGATAGGTTCTCAGACAGATTTGGTTCAGAATTAGATAGGGAAATCATTGTTTTACGAAAGAAACAACAAAAAGAAATGCGTGATGTCAAACCTACTGTAGAACTAATTTCCTCGCCTGAAACAGATTACGAAGAGGAGATAGATTACGAAGAAGAACTTGATGAATCAGGTTCTGAACTCGAAGCAGAATCTACCTCGGAAGATAATGATGAAAATCAATTTGTAGAATTCTTTTCTGTTGTTAATGACCTATTAGGTAGTATGCCTGATGATTTTGTAAATTCTTTTGTAGCATCAGACGATTTTACATTATTCCAATCCGTAGGTAATGATCCGACGGAGACGGATGAAGAGGCCCGAAAGGAGTTCTTCTTGATGATAAATCGAGTTCTTGGTGATTTACCCGACGACAAGATAAATGAATTTGTCCAATCCCCTGGATTTACAATCTTCCAATCAATGGGTGAAATTTACGGCGCCTGACCGAACATAATGAGGGAAAAATATGGGATTATTAGAAAAAGCCAGTAACATAGAGGCGGAAGAGAAACCTCCGAAAACTAAGGTTGTAAAACCTAAGAAAGAGGCTGTAAAAGAACCGCCGGCAGCGAAACCGAAAAAGGCAGCTAAAAAACCAAAGAAGGTTAAACCCAAGAAGGAAAAGAAACCAAGGGCACCGAGAGTGAAAAAGGAAATCCCAGAGGGTTTTGAACCAGCAACAACTGGGCAAAAAGTTACACGTAGAATATTTGATTTTGCAGTAAGTTACGGTTGGACACTTCCATTAATTGGGATATCTGCATGGGGTTCGAACTTTAACCCGACGATTATCGTAATACTTGGTATCGGACTAATATCATTTAATTTAGGATTCATGCCTACCTACGCCGGAAAAAGAACCGTGGGTAATTGGATAAGTCGAACACAGTACATCAATTCAAGAGGCGAACCGCCTTTGTCAATTTATCTAGCCATCAAAGGTATGACTACCATATTCGTTTTATTCGGTGTTTTCACACTATTACTTGTTATGGCAAACGGATCACTGGGTAAATCTACCTTCTCACAAATATTTTCCGCCATAGGTTTTCTATGTCTCATTCCTCCGATAATTGATTACATAATGTATAGACTACGAGGTGACTTAGGTCTTTGGGACACTATATTTGGTGGAGTTTGGCTTGTTAGAACTACAAAGTCAAAACAAACAAAGGGATGGCTCAAGCGACTTGAGAGTGTAAGCGATTGGACTGAGTCGAAAGGCTTCCTAGATGATCAAGATTCAACAGACTGATGTTCTACTCTTCCTCAGTGTTTCTCAACATAGCTAATTCCCTGAGGTCTTCTCTTGCAACGCCTTCTTCAATAGCGACTTGATCTTCCTCGTCGACGATTTCTACGCCTAGTAATGTCTCAATCACATCTTCCATTGTAACGAGGCCGACAGTGCCTCCAAATTCATCCCTAACGACCATGATTTGGGATTTATTTTCTAGAAGTGTATCCAATGCCTTATCGACAGAGTCATCATATCTGCAAATGACTGCTGGCCTTGAAATCTCTTTCATTGTCGTATCGAAATCATCGGCTGCGGCCCTTCTGAGTATTTCACTTCGAAGTACCATTCCTTGAACATTATCAACATCACCTTCTACTACTGGCATCCTACCATACACCATTATGGGGATTTTTTCCATAACTTCTCGTATGGTTTCGTCTGCCGAAACATGCACAACAACAACACGAGGCGTCATTATTGTCTGAACTTCAATGTCCCTTAATCGGAGGAGATTCTGAATAACTGCTTCTTCATCCTCTTCAATAATGTCTGACTCTTCTGCAATATCTGCTAATACAGATAACTCGTCTCTTGTTACAGTTTCAGTATCCACTGCTGGTAGCATTCCTCGTATGATTTCCACCGGCCTTACAATAATCCATGAAGAAATAATCAAAATCCTTAGTAGGTATCCAGAAGAAATTGTAAGTTTCCTCCAATACAGAGTGCCGATAGTTTTTGGTAAAATTTCTGAAAAGAGTAACACTGCTAAGGTCAAGATTGCCGATGCTACACCCATAATCACGTCAATATCTGTATCATCAGCGTATATCCTCGCTACCTGACCGCCTACACCCAGAGCCCCTACTGTGTGAGCGATGGTATTCAGTGTAAGAATAGCAGTTAGAGGTTTTTCCGGATCATCTTTGTATCCTACCCATAGTTTACTTGACTTAGGATGAGATTCACTCATGCTTACTACGTGTCCTCTAGTTGTAGAGAGTAACACAGCTTCTAGTATACTACAAAGGAAAGAAACTCCAATCGCGAGAATAGCGTAAAGAGTCAATAGTGTCCATGGATTCAAGGGCTTATCACCTCTGGATTCCGAGCAGAATCCTGATACAACGTGGGTACAGTGTGGGTCACAGCAATACGTACTCCGGAACTAGTCGGAGCGACGCAGACATAAATATGATACTGTCCGACAGGATAACGTCCTCGAGAGGTTGGATGGTCGTTCAAATGGAGTACACAACCATATTCATGGCATGGCCGTATGCCAATGGCCCCCTACATCTTGGCCACGTAGCTGGTAATTCTCTACCTGCAGATATTCAATACAAATATGAAAGAGCTAGAGGTAGAAGGGTGCTGATGTGTAGTGGTTCTGATGAACATGGTACTCCAATAACAGTTACAGCAGAAGAACAAGGCATTTCACCCCAAGCAGTTGTAGACGAATTTCACAACATTAATTCCAGAGCATTGGAAGATTTAGGTTGTTCATGGACTAATAATATCGATTCGAGAGGTGTAGAATTCGGTGGTGCTTTGTACAATCGTACAACCGATGAAAGACACAAGGAGATCGTTCAAGATGTTTTCTTAGATTTACTGAGTGAAGGCCTTTTACAGAAACAAACAATGCAACAATATTGCGAAGTCAATGATTCTGGAGTAGTAAAGTTCCTTCCCGATAGATATGTTCTAGGTACTTGTCCAATTTGTGGAAATGAAGACGCCCGTGGAGACCAATGCGATTCTTGCGGTTCCACTTATGAAGCGCATGAACTGAAGAATCCCAGGTCTAAGTCTAACCCGAATGCCCAGATTGAAATTCGTGATACTGAGCATTTGTTTTACCAACTAAATGAATTCCAAAAAGAATTGGAAATTCATTCCTCAAATAGGCAACAAATCTGGAAGCCTAACGTTAGAGCAATGACCAGAAATTGGCTTAATATGGGTCTTAGACCACGAGCAGTAACTAGAGATTTAGAATGGGGAATTGATGTTCCCATTAAAGATAGTGAGTGGTCCAATAAACGTGTATATGTTTGGTTCGAAGCTGTACAAGGCTACTACACCTGTGCAAAGATTTGGTCAGAGCGGTTTGCTTCAAATCATCCGGATGGAGAATCTGCATGGGAAAATTGGTGGATAGATAAGCCTGGTCAATCCCTCAAACATATCTATTTCATGGGGAAGGATAACATTCCATTTCACACAATTATTTGGCCCGCGATATTGATGGGATTGAATCGGACAAGAGATCAAAATGAACTATTGCATCTAGAGGATAATGTAGCTGCTAATGAATATCTAATGCTTCAAGGGGGGCAGTTTTCTAAATCAAGAAAGCATGGAGTTTGGTTACCAGCATTCCTTGAAAGATATGATCCAGATTCCTTAAGATATTACCTAACAATAAATATGCCAGAAGGTCATGATACAGACTTCCGCTGGGAAGATTATGTTGAACGAGTAAACAATGAATTAATTGGTAATTATGGCAATTTTGTCCACAGAGTATTGACGCTTGCGAAAAGATTAGAATCGGACACATCGAACCCGTTAATTGAATTTGATAATTCAGAGAATCATCAAGAATTTTATGATAATATACGTATGTGCTTTCAATCTGCTATTGATTCTATGGAACGACAAAGATTCAAAGAAGCTCTGAGGCATATCATGAATATTGCACAATCAGGAAACTCGTATTTGCAACACGCCGAACCTTGGTCCTATCTGAATAACGAAGATTCAGAACAGAGAATTAATTCACTCAGTTCATTATCTGCATGTTGGAGGGCATGTAGATCTTTAGCAATTTTAACAGCACCATTCATGCCATTCCAAGCAGAGAAATTGTGGACAAGCCTAGGGGAATCAGGGCAAGCAGCAGATCAATTATGGGAATCCGCTTTGGAATTTGACAAGCCTCTAAATTGGTCTGCAAAGCAACCAAAAGCGTTGTTTTCAAAACTAGACCTAGATGAAATACTCAAGAACGAAGCCGACATAGCGAGCCCTGATACTCAGGAGGCGTCATATATCGAATTCGAAGATTTCATGAAAGTCGAAATGAAAACGGGGAAAATAATCAATGTCGAAAATCATCCAAATGCTGACAAATTATACGTTGTTACCATAGAGGATGGACCTGATTCGACAAGAACCGTTTGCGCAGGTCTAAAATCTCATTATTCCGTGGATGAACTAGTTGGAAAATCCGTCGTTTTTGTAGCTAATCTCAAACCTAGAAAATTACGTGGAATAATGTCTGAAGGTATGATGTTGGCCGCAGAGGATTCCGAAGGTAAAGTAACACTTCTAACAACCGATTCCGATATAGGTGCTGGTTCGGGTGTTCGCTAATCATTAGCGGGTTTATCGAAAAACTCCCATTGAATCTCTGCTAGCTCTTCATTCGTTCTGGCTTTAGAGTACGCTTCTAATGGCAATTCATTTAGATGGAAAAATTCGTCTCCGAATTTAAATGGTTTCAAGATATTTCTAGCTTGTTCCCATCTATCAAAAATAGTGAGGCAGACAGCAAATGCTTCGACATTCGATAACCTACCTGGTTTACCCCATGAAACTGGGTTTGCTGCTAATACTACTGGTAGTGTCCTCCCTTCAAGATTGGTGTATTTATCCAATAGTTCTATTGATGGTTCAATTTCTTTCCAAGAGCAATCTAAACTTACAATTGCAGCACCACGAGATATCGTTTTTGTATCATCGGGTCCAATCAAGATTCCAGATAATGGATCTAACAATATTCCTCTTTTAGGCGATTTCTTGATATCATTGTGCAAGACACAATCACCGTATCTAGCGGATTTACGGCTGGTACATTTTTTTGGATCATCTTGATTCAAATGGATTACATGTAAGGGTATATCATGCAATTCATTCCCTCCGTGAAAATAGTTCGTCATAAGCGTCTCCAATTGTCATATTCCTGCCTCCGGTCGTTGAAGTGTGACGGGAATTCGAAGCGGTTGGTTCAATGAAAAGTTCTACATCTAGTACTTTCTCTATTTTTTTGATTAAAGCATCGGTTGGCCGATTCCCGTTTTCTGTCCTTTGTACTATATTCAATCTCTCATTCATACGTCGTGCAAATTCTCGTTGATCCCAACCTTTGGCTTTCCTACCCTGTTGAATCCTTTTATGAAAATCCGGAGCCAATTCTTTATCTGAATTGAGCATGGTGTTCGGGGCGAAAGTTCTGTTTTGCGTTGAAGTTTTCACAGATGTCATCCGATTAGGAGTTGGAGTTGGTTTCGTAAGACCTAGCCTATCTATGCAACGATTACAAGCATCTACTCGGGCTCCTGATGTTGAAGTCTTGTAGGTAGAAACATTGTCAGCACCACATAGTTCGCATGTTCCCATATTCTCTGGGAATAGTCAGCGTTCATCATATCTTCCTGTCGGAAGAGTCAAAACATTTCGATATAATCCGAGGTCAATGAGTGCTGATTCTGGAGTCGACGAAAGAGGAAGCAGTTCACTACACCCGAATGTTATAGAGTTAAGGAAAATCATCAATGAATTAACAAGTAAATCCCAAGAATTGGTTACTGAAAAGTTGTTTTTAGAAAATGAGGTGAACCAATTAAAAAAACGTGCATCCAGATTAGATGACGAGATTAGAATACTGAAAGAACCTCCTTTTATTGTAGGTTTCATCCAAGATATAGTCGAAAGTGAAGCAATAGTCCGAAGTTCTAATGGAACTATCTTTCAAGTTTCTATCAACCCTCGAATAGACCATGATTTACTTAGGCCAGGAGCTAGAGTTTCCTTAAATCAAGATACATTAGCCATTATTGAAGTCCTTAATGACGGATGGGATCCACTTGTGTCAACTAGTGAGATAGTCGAAAAACCAAAAACGACATTTGAGGACATCGGTGGAATGGAGGAAGAAATTCTATCGATAAGGCAGGCAATAGAATTACCTCTAACCAAACCAGATGCATTTGAAAAAATGGGACTAACACCTCCCAAAGGTGTTCTTTTAACCGGTCCACCAGGTACTGGGAAGACGATGTTGGCGAAGGCAATTGCAAATTCTACATCAGCCACTTTCCTAGGTTTAGTAGGTTCGGAATTAGCTCAAAAATACATAGGAGAAGGGGGTAGGTTAGTCAGGGAATTATTTGATTTGGCTAAAGAAAAAGCACCGGCAATTATCTTCATTGATGAAATTGATTCCATCGGCTCAAAAAGGTTGGATTCGTCAACATCAGGGGATAGGGAAGTTCAGAGAACATTAATGCAATTGCTATCTGAAATGGACGGTTTTGAATCAACCCAAAATGTGAAAATTATAGCCGCTACAAATCGCCCTGAGTTACTAGATAAGGCATTGCTTAGACCGGGTAGATTTGATAGAATAATTGAGATTGGTCTACCCGATAGTTCAGGACGCAATAAAATACTCAAAATCCTAACTAAAAATATGCCTCTAAGTAAATCTGTAAATTTGAAGCAGATTGCCCATAAAACAGAAGGATTTAGTGGTGCTGAATTGAAGGCATTGGTCATGGAAGC
>DAMG01000100.1:9179-19131 GCA_002497025.1 Euryarchaeota archaeon UBA126 | reverse complement strand
ACTATCGATATTGTTGAGCCCCTCAACTGTGGATATCGCAGAGTCTGTGATTTGCTTTATTCCGTAGGATGGGAGACCAGAGGGGGCTCCATCCCAAGCTGCTGAGCCACGAAGTCTCAATCTAGCATAGTAGATTTCGTAATTCACATCAATATCGAAGCCATATGCGCGACCATCCATCCATGCAATATGTGTGTTTCCGGATGTATCAATTGCAATAGAGGGATGGAGGCTGAATGCGTCTTGAAGGGTAATTCGTGTGTCATTTACGACTACTAAGTGGCCATATCCCAACTGGTCGGTTGATGGGCCGATATCTTCGACATACCGATTATTCGATACGGTTGTACCCGCAGTTCCCTTTGTCCAGCCAGGAGGAGGATTATCCAACACTGAATAAGGATCTAGAATAGTCAAAAATATCTCACGAGAATTATTGGTTGCAAGATAAACTAGAGCTTCGACCATTTGTTGAAGTTCGGTAGCACTACTAGCTGAGGTAGGGAAACTGTATGTTTTTCCACCTGCGTCTGTGTTCCGAATTGTTGAACCTGGACACGTTCTAGTGGTTAGTGAGACAAATCCGTTTGGACATTGAGCAAGATCTTGCATATGAGACCCTACATCTGTCGAGCCTTGGCCCCAACCTGCGGCCAATAGAGGCACAGGAACAATACCTGCCTCTACACAAGCATCGTGTGCCTCATTGATACTTTGAATATCATCAGAGGCCTGTGCTGGGTCTCCTCCGTATGGGCCTTCGTCAGAAATTGGAATTACAATCTTAGTTGCATTCGGGTTCCATCTGTGGTCCAACTGTGTTGGTGGGTTCGCGGCGTTACCCATTCGGCCTTGAATATCTCTCCAAGATAGGCAGGCCCAAGTTGTACCAGGGCCCCAGAATTCAGAATAATACCCTCCGTCTTGGGGGAGGTTCGTTGCTTGGTTGTCGTAGACTACTTCCGTCAGATAACGAATACCGCCGGAGTCGTCAGTTGGGGTTTGGCCAAGATGAGTGTTGCGGGGTCCTTGGCTTCCAGAGCCGCCTGTCTGGTATGCGTTTGCACAGTTACCTGAAGTAGCGGCAGAAGGCCAGTTTCCACTTAATGCATAAAGAGTCTCGAATACTGTGATGTTTCCGTTTTGTAGCATGGGCTTGAGACCTTCAAAGGAACCTCCACTGGCGAAGTTCCCTCCATAGAAAACAACGCACATGTCGGCCCATTCTGTATTCATTGAGCCGGATGTATCGATAGGTGCGACCATCTCTACTTTACCGCCTCGAGTGTCGTCCCAGACAACTTGCACGAAGTCATCTGCGTCAATCGCAATATCGGGGTGTCCTTTGTGTCCAATGATTGGAGTCAGTAGTGTGTTGCCTATTGCGGAGATTGCTTCACGACCAGGAAGATCAATTTCTAGCATAGAGTAGTATATCTGAGGCTGTTGGTAAAATTTGTCCAGTTGCTCGTAGGCATCTTCCCAAACTATGTGTGGGTTATTCTGAGAGTCTACAGCTACAGCAGGCCAGTCACGATTCTGCTGGTGACTGGCTATTTCTTCGTCATTGATTATTGAGAGAACGGCATCCAAACCTGAGCTGCCATCTTGATCATCTTGGGACGGGTCTAAGAGGGTGTAGAATATTGTCCATTGTCCTGATTTATCTGTCCAAACAATATGGACATTATCATCATGATCTACAGCAACATCTGGATGATTAGCACGATGAGTTCCTGGGTTAGAGATTTGGGTTTCGTCAATTAGGACTTCTCCTCTGGGGTCAAGCATTTTGTAGTACAAATGCTGAGTATTTCTACTCCAAACAAAGTGAGTGTTGCCCATTGAATCAGCATCCATGGTAACCATTCTGTCATTATGCGTTCCACTTGCGACCACTTGTATCGCATCTGTCACTACAATCTCGCTTCCTTCTGCTCTATCTGAGAATTCCAACGTTGCAAACAGGCTCATCACCATGATGAGAACCAACGTCATGCTACTCCTTACCTTCTTTGTCTCCATCTCGTTCCCTCCGGCATTGCCGTTACAATATTCATTGTTGGTTTCTTTGGATACTTAACCTACACGCCCACGCGTCATGCGCCCGCACGAGGACAAAGATGGAGGAATACCCAATTCAATTGGAAATTCAAACCCATTCCGCGGGGTCAAAATCACTACCGAAACCCCCAGTCTCATCGGTATCGATTGAATGGCTCTTCGGTTCTTTCTTTGGGGCTTTTGTTGTGCTTTGTTTGGCTTTCTTTGCTTCCCAATCGTCTACCTTACCGGGTTTACCGATTCCTTTTCCATAAGCATACTTCACCTGGTGAATTAGTTCTAATTTGGACAACCAAACGCTCCTCATTGTCTGCATAAATTCGTTTTGATTTAGTCCGTCGAACCATATTGGGCTTGAGAGGTTGAATGCTTGCAGGGGGCCGGGTAAATCGTCCTTTGACTTACCTACGTGAAGTACCCAATCAAGGTTAGAACGAGTCAATTGAATTCTGGTATCATGAAGCCATTTCTCCCAAGCATCAGGATCTTCTTTACCATGGTCGCGCATCTCGTTTTGTTGGCCCTCGTCTACCCTAGTAATCGAGTAAATCAACACAAGATCTCGATTCTTTGGGATTACAATATTGAATACGTGCCCTTGTTTAGTGGGGGGGTATTTGACGTGAAGATGAATAAGTGCTTGAGGGTCTGTAACTTCCCTGTACTCAAGTTTCTCACGTGCTAGCCAATCCGTAACTGCGCTAGCTGCCGACTTGCCATCCATGAATGTCGGCTATTGGCTGTCCTATTTGAGAGCGCCGAGTCTAGAATGGATCTTTTCGATCAGTTCGTGAAATATCTCTCCCTCTATACTCTTACTCAATTTCACACGTCGAGATGCACTTGCTGAGTCGGACCACAAATCATAGCCAGATAATGCGATTGAGGCTGCTAAATAGAAAGCGAGCATCAGTAAGATGAATGTGTATAAAGTAACTAATTGCACCGATATACCTGCGTATAGATAGGCACCCAATAATGCCGCAGGGGGCCAGAAAAATATCGGTGAAAACATTCCTGCAAGCATGAAGTAAGTCGTGCGCGAGTCCAATCCCTCATCGCTACCTTCGGCCATAAATTTTGCAAGCCCCCACTGTATTCCTGATGAAGGGAGTGTAATTGGTAGTGTGGAGAATATCAGGAGTAAACCAAGAAGACCAAGCAGATGTTCAGATACTGTTTTGCCTTGCAAACGATTTGATGAATCTAATGCGGTTGCATACAAATCGTTCTTGTGAAGGATTTCTGCTGCTTCTTTAGCTTGTTCAATCATTGGATTATTTTCATCTCTACCTATGTTTTCCCTTACTTGTCTGGTGTCTCTTACTTCCTCAGCCAATGTTTTCAGTGGTGTACCGGCTTTGTTAGCGCCAATGTGGGCCAGAAGTTTCCATGCCCGATAAGTTTCCCAATCAGGAGCATCCGGGGTCATTGGCGAGAGGGTATCGAATATGCGGTCGCGTAATTCTCTGGTGGCGTCATGATTAGGTTCAACCCATTCCCCTGAAACTAGACGTGCGCGGTCTTCGGCAGAGTATATCGATGGAATCTCAATCGGCTCCCCGAACTCAACATAATTGTCGGTGCGAAGCCAATGATGAGTGCGCCAATGTAGGCCAACAGTTTGGATTACTGGTGCGGGTAAACCTCTCTCGTCTGCGATAGCAGCAGAAGCGAGTGCCGAGCGAGAAGAACCTGTTCGTAACGCGTGTAGTTTGCAGTCTTGATGTGATTTACCCTCTGGCATCACAACTGCCGAATGCCCAGTTGCTAGACATGAGGCGACAGTCAACATACCTCTGTCATTGATATGTCTGGCAAAATCTGCATCTACAACGCCTGCTTCCACCTCTGCTCGACGGAGGACGGGTTGGGTCCCAAATCGCCTAGCCCACCAACCGATTACGGGGCGAGTGGTCAAATCATGGCGACCGAGTGAAATCACTCGCTTATTTTGGGCTCGGGTAATCACCATAGGGTCGATCAGTCCATTGATGTGGGTTGCAACATAGATAACACCCCCTTCTGCGGAGGGGGTTGGTTCGGAGTCATATCGCCTGAAAATTGCTTTATTCCCCAATTCAAACATCAAATCAAGTGCTAGTTGGGCCCATCGCTTTCCTGGATGTTTACCTTCGTGATTATATGGAACACGAGCCAGTTTATCTCGCTTCAATCTAGTCGCGCTTTCGGACAACTCTGGTAGTATCTCGGGCGCGCTTTCTGAGTCCGACACGGGGCTCCGAGGATGCTGGGGGTTGAGAATACACCGATTCTACTCTGTGGCTTCTGAAATGCTTTCAGCAAGGATTTTTGCGTCTTCTTGGTCTATCTTTCCATATTTCCAGAGGAAAGAATGAGTTGAGTCAGGATATCGTGGAATGATGTGAATGTGGACGTGAGCGATAGACATGCCCGCCTCGTGCCCGTTGTTTTGGACGAGGTTGTATGCGGTCGCTCCGGTCGCCTTGAGTACGCCACGGCTTACCACTGGTAGAGCCCTACCAAGAGCTGCTGCGGACTCTGAGCTCAATTGGTCTATTGAAGGGGCTGGCTCTTTTGGAATAACCAATGTATGTCCTCTTGTCAGGGGTTGAATGTCCAAGAAGGCAATAATGAGGTCGTCCTCATACACTTTGTGGCAAGGTAACTCGCCATTGATGATACGAGTGAAGATTGTTGGCTCTTCACTCATTGAAATTCCTCAAGATTTTGTAATCTGCTCGGCGATAGCAATCATTCCCTGAAGTTTCAGAGCCGAACACATCTCGGTATTCATCACGCTTGATTGATCTGTTACTTTGATTCCGTTTTTCTTCATCTCAGCAATAGCATCTGCGGCGGCTTTGAGTGAGGATTTATCTCTAGAGCCATTCATGCAAGAGGACATTACAGAAGCCAAAGTTGCTGATGCTTGACCTACAGATACTCCTTCTCCTGACTTCAAAGATTCAAGTCTCTTTGAGGAGTTTGTAATTGCTTTTTCAACTAAATTTGAGCCTCCAAAAGATACTTCTTTGGCCCAAGTGCCTGCATGGTTTCCTGCCTTTCCACCGCCTACTAAATCATCGAGGATTAGGTTACCTGCTAACATCCCCTCTCCATGCATTCCATTGTTTGCAGAGCGTCCGGCCGCATAGAGTCCAGTGGCCCATTTTTTACCTTTGGAGAAGGTTACTCGGCCATGTTCATCCACTGGGGCGCCCCCTGTGGTTGTAGCAATACTTGTTGTAATTGGAATCACATCTCTAGACATATCTAGACCTGTTCTGTCCTTGATTCTAGTATGTGTGTTGGAGAACCAAGTCTTAGCATCAGATTCCAAGCTTCTCAAATCTAAGACGCAGTCATCATCGCCAACTTCGCTGGGTTCAACATCCTCTCCACTGGATTTCCTAACTCTACCGCCTGATCCTAAAACATCGAGTGTTATGTTTAGGTCTGTTCCTCTTACAGTAAGTGGGTGGGTAGGGTTATTTTCCATCCCAGTGAGTGCCAGGCTGGCTGAGGCAACCAGTGCTGAGCCTAATCCGGCTCCATCTGATGGACTCGACCAAATCCCTTGATGGCCAGTGGTAGCGAGGAGCACCGCCTTGGCTTGAATTCCGATGACTTCTCCTGTGTTGGTATCGTAAGCTGTAAGACCTCTTACTTGCTTACCGTCCATAACCAACGACATTGCTTGGATATCTGAACGGCGAACAACACCTCTCTTCATGGCTTGCTCTTCGAGAATTCGGGCGATGTTTCGTCCGGTTGCATCTCCGCAGCCTGTCATTCTAGGCATACTGTGCCCGGCGATTTGAGCTGTGTGAGGAAGCCCTCCTTCTCTGCGACGGAGAACAAGCCCCCATCTCTCCAATTCTGCAAGGATGCTGTGTGCTTCTCCGCAAACCCTTGCAGCTGCTACCTTGTCTGTGGTTTCGCCACCGGCTGAAATGGTGTCATCACGATGACCGGAGGAGCTTACTTCATCGATAGATACTGCAAGGCCGGCGAGATCCGCGCCCGAGGTTCCGGCACCTATTCCAGAGGATTCGAGAAGCAGGGGCGTAGTTCCAGCATCCGCTGCGGCAATAGCGGCTCTTAGGGCGGCAGGCCCCGAGCCGACGATAACTAGATCCCAAGACTCCATGGTTCTCGTCTTGGGCGAATCGTGTTTGCGACATGAAGATGACGCTCGGGGCTTCGCCCCGAAAATATGTCTCAATCTGCAAGTGCAAGAGCGATTCTTCGTACCTCGGATGCTGCATCGGCCATTCTATGACCCATGCTTTCTGCCTGAACTCCTGAGGAAAGTAGGGTAGTTACTACAATTGATTCAATCGTCTCTCCTTCCTCATTTCTTAGAGTGACCTGTACGGGGTGCGGACCAGATATGGAATCGGGCCACGCCAAGCCTATCCAGAGAACTGTTGAGTCTGCTAGAAGACGGCCAAATGATTCGGTCAATACGCCTCTCTCCTCGCCTAAAGAAGTCGGTGATTTAGGTTGTGAGGAGGCGTTTGCAAAGACTCGGAGAGTTTGGATTTCCGGTTCTCCTTCAGCAGCCAATATGTCGACTTCAACCGACTGATTCTTGCCTGAATGGTTGTGTATCATCACGAATAGATTTCCTTGGCCTTGACCGCACCTAGGTGGCAGGTCCAGATCTAATCTCCAAGCCTCCTCGGTAAGAGTAGGGTCTCCTCTAATGACTGAATCTTGTAATCTATCTGTGAGGCGAAAAAGGCCGGGTTGCCAGGCCCTAGTATGAGCGAGTAGTCGTCTGAGAGTTATCATGTTGAACTTAGAATTTGAGGAGAAAAGCCCGTCAATTGCTGAGACTTTGAAGACTCTACGGGTTTCGCTTAGTAGGCCGTCTTCATCGAGTAATCCTAGATGTTCCAAATGGATTGCCTCGAGCAGGTGTTCAACTGCTGATTCTGGTGTTTGGTCGCTTCGAACGTCGTGAACTAGTGATTTGATCCAAATATCCCAATGGCTGGCCGTTTCCGGGTCTAGATGAGCGACAAGGAGATCTGACAAGACTCGATCCAGTGTGCTATCATGTAGTGTTGGTGCGTGCAGAGACAGCAGAGGGAAGGAATTTGACCGCATCGGGATTGAGGTTTCCAGTTGTTGGGTGTTGAAAGCAGAAATAGTCGACAACACGATACAGGCCCCCAGAACTAACGAGCTAAGAGTCTCTCCAGCATCTAGATTCCAGAGGGACGCGAGAGCGATTGTTGCAAGAAGAATGCATGAAAGTCTAATTCTCTCCCTAATTCTTCTTTCATCGAGCGAGTTGAGTATACGTTCCACACCGGGGTACGAATTCATGGAGCGGAAACCTACTGCTCGTAAGCGAAGTCTGTCTCTAGCAGACATTCGAGCAAAGGAGGCGGCGAAAAAGGCGGGTATTAGGCTAAGGCTTAGTGCAACATGAATTGCAATCGCTACTTGAAATGAGGCATATTCCCATCCAATCAGCAGGACGCCCGTTGTAATCGGAGCGGCCAATGACAACAAGTTACGTAACTGTGGTTGAGGGTTGCTTGTAGCCGCCCTGACCCAAAATCTCCTACCTGCGTCTCTGGCCTTTACTCGCAGGCTCAATGCCTGCTCTTGTTGCACCTGCCGGTCACTCTCCTTGGCGTAGGGGGTTGGGAGGCTGCGCTCACTCGCCATGCCTGTCCGACATCGAACATGGCTTGATTCTCTCGGCTCAAATTAGAGGTCAAGGTAGCAATTTGGACACCCTCAGAGTTCTTGAGGAGAATGCGGTCGCCGAAGTGGGCGTGTAGCATAGCCTGGATAATGCACTGGCCTCCTAAGCCAGGGACCGCGGGTTCGAATCCTGCCGCGCCCGCCATTAACCAAAGGCGAGGCCGTGCTTTCTACCAGACCTTGCCGCCTTGTGGAGAAAGTTCTCGAAGGGGATTCTGGCGTGCATGGTACTACGAATTTGTGTATCACAAATCGCCAATGAGGAAATTAACTCAGAGCGTAGTTCATCAGGTAATGAAAGACGGCGGCCGACCAGGACATCATGGAGTTGTGAAATAATATCGTCGGCATCTAATCCGTGGTCATTCATTAGACGATCAATCTCTGCTATTGCGCCGCCTAATACCTTGGAGCGGCGGCCTCTAACATTCTCCCACCGCCATTCAACAACTCGGCCACGAAGTGCAAGTTCCAGAAGATGTCTGCCTGCTTGCAACGTTGTGGCCTGAACCAAGCGATGTACAGCGGAGCGATCCTCAGTGAGTTTGCGTCCATGTAACATCTCCAATGTGAAGACTGCTTTTCGTAAATTGCCCTCAGCAACATAGGCCAAATCGCCTATTACACCTTCATCGGCTGAGATTGATTCGGATTTGGCAATTGATTGCATTGTATCGATTACAGTCTCGCGGCTTGTGGAGGGGATTCGGATCATTTGGGTCCTAGATCGGATTGCATCGATAAGGCGCGATGGCGCTCTAGCGACTAGGACAAATCTGCTAGCAACGCCGACTGTTTCCATCATTCGACGAAGATATGCTTGTCTAATGCCTCCAAGATGATCCGCGTCTTCAATCACCAATAATCGGCTGACTGGAATTCTACCTGGTTCGATTTCCAATTCGGCTCCCGCGGGTGCTACGTCTCCTTCCGACGCTGAAATGATTCCTCGGTCGTAGGCATCTAGGCTCATACGGCCTGCTAATGTGTCCGATGAACCTGAGCCACCAGGTCTAAGGAACTCCTCGAATTTTGCCATTGCACCGCGGGTTCGCATCAAATCGCGCGCTTGCAAAACATGTGTGGTAGATTCCCATCCTGGACCAAGCATCTGACGTGCTACCAGCCGCCAAGAGGCTGTCTTTCCGACTCCAGCAGGACCAGTAATCAGCAGATGCGGGGGTTCTGTGGCTAAACTCGCACTCTTGAGTGCCTCTTGGACACTTTTCGGCACCGCCAATTCATCGAATGTGCGCGGAGCATGTGTACTCAGCCAACTCGCCACGTATCAGCGTGAATTAGGCGGGTCTTGAACTCCGCGCCATTACTTCCACAGGAAGTATGAGGTCTCATCGTGCTTTGAGAATCTTGTAACCGCGGTCGGTTCCTTCCTTTCGCGGCTTGACGAAAATTCGGTAGCCACACTTGTGGCAGGACTTACCGACCGTTCCAACTTCTATCCACTCAATGTGTCCACAGCGGACGCACTTGTATCGTGGCTCTAGAGAGTCCATTGGAGAGTTGCAGTGATTGCAAGATGCGTTGCCGTCTGGATCGTACTCTTTTCTGTCTGTGCGGTTGCAGGAGCGGCACTTGTAGAGTGTAAGCCTGTTCGCCATCGGGCCGCCGACTTACCAGCCCTTCTTCAATCTGCTCATCGGAAAATTGGGCCCTAAAGGGCCCTGCGGCAGATATCTACGAAGTTCTCGAATATCTTTGATCCGTACTCGGAGTCATTCACTTCTGGGTGGAATTGTAATCCAAATCGGTTCAATGTTGAGTTCTCCATGGCCTGAATTTCGCATGATTCGCTACTAGCTGTAATTCTGAATCCCTCAGGTAATTCCACGACCTCGTCATTGTGGCTCTCCCAAACAGTCTGAGATTCGGGAGTTCCGTCGAATAATGGCCCGCCGCCATCGATGAGATTGATTGTCGCGGCACCGAACTCAGGCGCAGGTGCTTCTGCCGCTCGCCCACCGTAATGCCCAGCCATGAATTGGTGGCCGGCACAGATTCCTAAGATTGGAACATCTAGCTCAAGATAAGCCGCACAATTACCTAATTCTCCGGTTAATCCAACACGGGCGGCACCGCCTGAAAGAATTAGACCGTCTAATTCGCGGAGTTCGCTAATCGGTGTATCGTTAGCGAGTATTTTGGTATCCACTCCCATGTA
>DAMG01000100.1:0-8858 GCA_002497025.1 Euryarchaeota archaeon UBA126 | reverse complement strand
CGTAACATACGCCATTCTCGATGTGTCCATTGGCCGCCATTGTCGATTACATCGATGACAAGGCGGGCCTCACTCATACAGAATTGCGGCAGAAGAGGGGTGATGAATAATGCCCCGTTTTTATCTCAAAAACTTGAGTCGATTTGTGAAAATATCAACACCCGCCCCACGCGAGCGATTGAAATAGACAACGGTAGTCGTGCCGATTCCTGCCCCGATGGTGTAGTGGCCTATCATGAAGCCCTGTCGAGGCTTCGACCCGGGTTCAAATCCCGGTCGGGGCGCCACTAATTCTAGGATTGAGGCATAACCCAATCACATGGGTTTCTGATTTTCAAACTAAACTTGTATTCGTGGATACGAACCAGAGGAAAATCAGGACGCCAAGGATAGTACCGAGTACCACCAGGGCGAGGGGGAGGGCTATGATGGCAACAGTCGCGATGTGGATGCCTGTGCCCGCTCTGACAAAAGGGGACTCTTTTGGGTCCCCGAAGAAGGGGAAAGTGATGAATGCCGTAACTATGTAGAACAACACGTAATCCATGTTCTCGTCTGAAGCAACAACTGTCTTGGCCAGGTGAATTGCGTAGAGGATGGGTGCGCTGAATCCCAGCAAAAAGTAGGGATCTCTCCAGAAAGCCAAGACGGCAGAGAGGTACGAGGAAGGGTACTCCTCCTTCTTCGGCTTGTCGTGCCAGCCCTCGGGCGGTGCATCGGGATCCGCGCCTATCTTCTCGATGGAAAAATCCTCGGCCATATGTCCTCTTCCAGTAAGCTTCGCATAGACGTAGCCCGGGATGATGATGGCGAGGGCGAGGACGACGAGCGGCCAGTACACGAAGGCGATGCCAATGCAGCCGATAAGGGCGAGAATTGTAATCACGAGCATTGGGAAGGAGTTTCTCGAATCATCCTGCATCAGCAGTTCAATCAGTTCGGCCTTGGTCTCATTCTCGAATCCATTGTCATATGGGAGGTCCCGCTCATGTAGAAGGGCCCTCAGTTCGACCTTCGTCTTCGAGGTGTAGGATGATTTGTCCCTCTTGGCCTGCTCCTTCTGTCTCTGAGGAAGGCAGTCGTCGCAGTAGCATTGGCTGCTATGTGGCATTGTTTTCCTGATGGTCTCCACGTCGTCGTCAGGTAGCCACCAGCCCTTGGCGGCCTCGATTTGGATGGCCTCCTCCCACGGGCACTCCCTGCTGTCTATCTCACGTAAGCCGCTCTCCAGAGCCGCGTAGGCCGTATCGTCGAGGTGCTCTCTTGACATCTCGAGTATGTCCGCACTGGTGGATAGTCTCGCAATGCGAGATGCGGGCGAATCTAAGCTGCCCTCTTCGCTGATGAGTTTGGAATCGCGCTCCTCTAGGGTGTCCAAAACGCCACGCAGGGCATGGTTTTCGGCGGGGCTCGTGTCCATATCGAGGACGGACGTGACCAATTCGAAGCGGTCCAGCCTCCTAGTGAGGAACTCCAGCTGATCGGGCGGACCGAGGGCACCACAGTGTAAGCATCGCCCATCCAGAATGAAATCGTACTCGCATACCCCATAGTCGTCACAGCGGAAGAGTGGTTCGGAGCTGGCCTTGGCGGCCTCTCTGATTTCGTCCATATGATTCATTGGATGGTTTACATGCCCTACGAAAAAGTATTTGCCGGAATTTTGTCTGTTTTCACAGTTTTTCGTCTTCCCACCAATTTTCATCTTCCTCCTTTCCCTGTTTTTCTCTGATGGAGTCAATAGTCTCTTCTGTTTCTGCTTTGGGAGGAAATACCACCGCACCCCAGTTGATTTTGTCGTTAGCTTTTTTCTCAGCTGTCCACGGAGCTGGCCGTTTTGGTTTACTCTGGGATTCTTCTTTTGGCCTCATAAACAATGAGTGGTTGCGGTAATCTTCATTACGAGACAAAATGAATAAAATGAGGAAGCAGATGAGTAAACCACTCATATAGATTCTACCAAATGTGCCTAAGTCGATGTTGTTCGATCCGGTGAAACTGAGGATTGCTGCAGGGAGTAGATAAATCACACATAATAATTCAAGCCAGTTTCTTTTTGGATATGGGTAATGCTTGGTTTCTGTTTGTTGCTTAGGGTATCTTTCCTTCGATTCCTTATGCTTGAAGCAGACTGAGCTGTTGTACATGTGTATACCCTTACAACCTTCAACCGCACAAGGGCCGCCTATACTCACGGTTTCTCTCTCCTTTATTGATCAATGAGTGTTATTCGGTCTTTTCTTCCCACCAGTTTTCTTCTTCCTCAGTTTCTGGTTCTGAATTTGATGAAATGTGGTCTTGATGTTTATGACAATAATCTGTCATTCGAAAATTTCCTGTGTTACACCCTGGTACTGAACACTTTCTTGACATTAGTGCTTGGCGATCTGATGGAGATATTGTTCCAGAGCTTGTTTTAGAATCCGGTATAGTCTCAAAGATTTTTTCTGTTGTTTTAGGCAATTTAGAGATGACACTAAATGCGTACAAGGTGATGAGTAGGATGCCTAAACCTAGACTTGACTGAAAAATCAGAATAAGCAAAAACAAACCGACCAAGTGAACAGCCATCTTGTTGTTTCTTTCCTTTCTTTTTTCGATTTCTTCCAATACTCTTGCATGTTCTTCTGGATTGTCTTTGGCATCTTCGAGTTTCCTCTTTTCTTTGCTTTTGTGCATCGATTCTCCCGCAGCATCGGCGGCAATCGCTCCGAGAATATCTATTACCATCTTGTTCCCTCCTAACTATTCGTCGTCAAGGTTCTGGCCCCACCAAAACAGCGTAGGCAATCAAAACGAGAAGGAGGAGAAGTACCTTCTTGTGTTGTTCTTGATTGGTTCTCTTTTGTGCTTCGGTAACAGCAGAATCGCGTGATTCCTCGATTAAGTCCTCTGCCTCGTCTACTGTAAGGCCCCTTTCCTTAGCAGAATGGCTTGCATCGTCGGAGGCCATTTTAGCCGCTATTTCCTTTTCATAATCGGCGTAGTTCTTGTGTTCTTGAAAGGTTCCTCGAACTGTGGATTTCACTGCTTCCCGAGCCAAGCCCTTGAGAATGGAGTCAAGTGGCACGATTCCTTGGATATATAGGAAGGCAAAAAGATAGTGCCGTCATTAACTACTATTCATACCAAATGCATCGTGGAAAAATGAAGTGAGGCGGTTTTCGTATTCTTCCGAATCACTCCACATCGCATCGACGTGTGCCCTGTCTTCGACATACCAAGTTTCGACATTGCCGCTATTCTCAATCATTCTCTCCTCAAATCGTTCTGCATGTTCTACTGACACTCTGGTGTCCTCAAGCCCATGAGTGAGGAAAACTGGACGATCTCCTGCGGCGTCGGCTGCGTGGATTGGGTTTCGTCCATCGAGATCGGCGCCTGCCATCCAACCTCCGACTGTGATTGCTGCTCCTCCAAGGAAGGCAGGGAAGCCCATTCTACCCAGTTCGTTTCGAACAACCAGCGGGAAGTCAAGAACTGCGCTATCGAGCCACATCGCTGCAATGCCTGGCTCGTCCTCAAAGGCAAAGGCCGCTGTACCTCCAAGCGAAATCCCGACTAATCCTACTTCTCCTGCTTGGTATCCTTTGGAATCAATTAGCCAATCATACGCTCCAAGAATGTCGATATACTCAACCTGTCCGACTGCAATATAATCGCTGACATGGTCGCTGTGGCCGTAATTCCTCAAACTAAAGGAAAGTGAATTGATGCCTCCCTCGGCAAGGAAGGCTTGCATCAGTAGCATTTCTGGTTTACAATTTCCATTAGAGGGCATTCCATGAGTCAGAATAACCACCGGTGCTTCCGGATCTACTTCCACATACCAGCCCCTCAGAGTAATCGACTGATCGCCCCCTCTGGGAGGGAAGCTTGCATTTTCATAGGAGTCCATTTGGTATGGTGTGGCGTCGAAATTCTGCCTAATTGCTACTCTCTCTTCTGCGACTTCTCCAGTTCCAAAAGACTCCCAATCATCGAATGAAGTCCAGGAATCAGGGTGGTTGTCCTCCCAAACATAACAACCGGGTTTTGCGGCTATTGCTTGTGATGCGATAACATATCCTAGACCAAGATAGACTGTAGGAAGTACAATCATCAGAGCTATTGTAATTTGCACTGGTCGGCTCTTTGGGTCGATTTTCATAGAGGGGTGTTAACTTGGTTATTTTTTAATTTTTTAATAATCCAAGAATTGAGTTTGTCTCTCTCTATTTTCGCCTCATGGCCTGAATCTACTGGAAATGGATTGCCGTAAAGGACGAATTGTAGATTCAGTTTCTTTCCAAATAATTCTGAAAAATTCTTCAATTCATTTTGCATCAAAGTTTCGATTTCGAGCCATTTACTATCGGTTTTTTCAACTAATAGTATCGGTTTTTGATTGTCTAATCCTGGAACTAAAGCTGTTCTGATACCAAGTCTGGTGTTGAAGAATTCTTCAACCTGCTTCGTGAACAAAAACAAGCCATTGTGTAATTTAACAGAGTGGTTTTTTCTGCCTACAATCCAAATCCTATTCTGTTGGTCTCTGTAACCCAAATCACCAGTTCGATGCCATCGTGTGCCATCTTTTCTGTTGGTGGCCCAAGAAATTGGGCCTCCGAAAATCTCCTCATCTTGACCTATTAAGTTCGAGTAAACCACCGGCCCATTTACCGAAATCTCTCCAACTGGTATTTTGGATATTGGAGATTTTTTCTGCATGATTGGCATATCATGAAAATCTTCGGACCCATTGTAAGATAATATTCTCAGATCGATTTCTCCGACCTCGTTACCAAGACAAACACCCCTCCCGGAGGCTGTTTGTTCCTGTGTTTCTGACAATGTTGAGGAAGAGGCGTAACACAAAGGGAAGCCTTCTGTGGCCCCATAAACCGAATGAAAACCACCTTCTGATGGACAATCATGCGACAAATGGGGTTCTATAATTTCAGCAACCTGGGCAGACACAGACTCCCCTCCTACGTACAATCTCTTGATTGAAGGTAACATTTTGTCGTTATTCTGATTCGTTTGTTTTGATATGTAATCGGCCAAATTAATTGCTGTAGGAGGAGAAAGAACAGCGGTAGTTACGCTCCATTTGTTGGTGATAGATACAATATCAAATCCAGAGATATGTTTAGGTGAAGACAGATTCAATACAGAAGATGAGCCGATGATAGGGTGGACGATGAGAGTGCCTCCTCTGCCATAGAACACGTCTTGATCATCGATTCCTTCTGACCTCAGTGTTTGAAGATGAGAATGTAACATTCCGTGTGTGTAAATTACACCTTTTGCTGGCCCTGTTGTGCCTGTTGTATATTTGACAAATGCCGCTGAATCGGCCCAATCCATATCCGATTTAATGGCAAATGATTTCGGATTGGAATCGTTTGAATAAAATCGCTTTAAGTTCGAGAAGATTAGTTTCTTTTCAGGCTTCTTATTTAGGAATAGAATTTGGCTTACAAAGATGCTGAATTTGTTACCAATAATACCTCTTGGCTTTGCTCTTTTGAGAATTTTTCTCAGTTGCCTCCTTCCTGATTTAGTACGAATATTAAGCCTAGGAAGCAATAGAGGAACTGCTCCAGTTTTCAACATACCATAAAGAAGTATTACAAAATCAATACTAGGCTTCGCTAACACTATTGTTACTATTCCATTATGAAAGCCCTCGCGTGAGAGCAATGTTGCAGCTCTGCTGCTTTTTTCATCTAATTCTTTGAAACTGATCTGATTAATTTCAGTGGAATTAGAGTTTCTATTTAGAAAGATGAAAGCAGCCTTATTGGGGGTTTTTTTGGCCTTCTCGGCCAAGTCAAAAAGGATGTTTTTCAATTTGTTTCCTCCTGGCGGACCCACGCTTCGAATGAGCAAAGTCGGAGTGAAGCGCTGTAATCTCGCTTGATTTTCAGAGATGGTTGTGGTTTGTCGGGCATCAAATCAGGAAGTATTGCGCGTATGGTTTGATTAGCCTGCTCGATTTCTGATTCCTCTACAATTACTCTACCTCTAATCATTGAAGGAGATGTTCTATCCACTAGCGGAATAATCGCAGGTAGGAATTCTATCGTACGATGAGGTAAGTTAACCAATACTAGATCCCATTTACCAGCAATTTCCGAATTATCGCACAGGGTTAGTGCATTTGCCATTCCAACTAGTCGGTTTTCGTGGATACGCTGAAGCTCGATTGCACCCTCTGGATAGGTTCTTCTATCCCATTTTGAGAGGTTCGACATGAGTAGTTTTACTGCGTCTGGATTAAGGTCGGTAGCAAGTAAATCAGAGACTAAATCCGCCTCGGCGAGTAGGGTTGCAAGAGCCGGTCCGACTCCACAAAATGGGTCTGCAATTCTCAGGGGGCGACCGATTTCTTCTCGCAATTCTCTAGCTAAGGCGAGAGTTTCGAGTCTTTCTGTTTGTAATTTCGTAGAGAAGTATGCTTTCGTAGGATCGCATCGAATAACGCGCCCGCTTTCCTTCACTGCAACCTCTGTGGTCAGGAGTTCGGGGGGAGCGAATTCTAGGCTGGGGCCGGCTAGAACCCTATCAGCCAACCTAGCGCCTATGGGCTTCAGTTGTCTGATTCTGAATTCACCTTCTACTCCCTCATCGGCTAATAGTAAGCGAATGTGGGGGTGTGCGCCGAGTTTTGCTCTTGCAATTGAATCCGTAAATTGAGCGACTTCATCATCTATTCTGACAATCATCAAATCGCCTACGAACTCGTGATTTGATGGCCAAGATTCTCCCTTTTCTTGTATTGTCTGTTGACTTACTTCGGAAGCGAGAAGGGAAAGCCAATCTGTCTCTATTTTTTCATCCGGCACACCTTCATGCATCTCAATTGGATATTCTAAGGCTGATGGTAGTTCCAAGGGGGCGCCGGTATCCAAGGGAATTAGGCGAGAGTGTCCGTCTTCGCTAGAGAATACTCGGTGGCTCAGAGAACCCCATCCTCGAGCGCGAACGTGGCCTAAAACAGCCTCGACCTCGCGATTTGGAACGACCAAGTGGCGCATCATGTTGATGACGGGCAGGCACGCCCCCCGCTTCACCATGACGGACGGCGGGCTCCCTCCAGGTCTCTGGCTAATCGGCCTTGGACCCGGTGACCTTGGGTTGATGACAGCCGATGCCATAGAGCATGCTAGAGCTTGTGATTTTCGATTTCTAGAGGGTTATACTGCAACCTTACCAGGCGATCAAGAAGGGCAGTTAGAGAGTTTGGTTGGGGAATGGAAAAAGGCAATGAGGCCAATGGTCGAAGACCCCGCCGATATCTTGTCTCTAGCAAATGATAATTCGGTTGCTCTGTTAGTTGTGGGGGACCCCATGCAAGCGACAACTCATGTCGATTTAGAATCACATTGTGCCGAGCAAGGTATCGATTTCTCTGTAATCCCGGGTCTGTCTGCGACTTCTTTGGCTGTTTCATTATCCGGTCTGCAATCATATCGATTTGGTCGGCAAGTAACGCTTCCTTTCGCCTATGGTGAATACCTTCCTACCTCTCCTTTGGAGATGATTGATTCAAATTACAAAAACAATCTGCATACCTTAGTTTTGCTAGATTTAGACCCGACGGGGATGGGTGTCGAAACCCCACAACCTATGCAACCAAAACAAGCGACTGAAATCCTTCAAGCGATGTTTGAGAAACTCATTGAACGCGAGGGAGGTGTCAGAGATAGTATGACTACTGCAATTACAAATTGGGATGCGATTCTGCTCAGTGATCTTGGAACTTCGGACCAGAGAGTAGTATCTGGTGATTTAGAAGATATAGCGAAATTAACAGATGGACGAATACATTGCTTGATTTTACCTGCTGAATTTACTGGTTTGGAGCGAGAGGCCTACGAGCGCAGACGACACCAAGCATGAAGCGGGAGACATGGAGGGGACAATATGGCACGACCACCCGCCGAGGTGAGTTTTCCCGGCGATAAAAATCGCAAGAGGAAGGTTCGTGTTCGTGGAATAAAAAAAGCCTCTAAGCAGATACAGCAGAGAATTGACAGAAATCTCGAAACTTTGTTGGATAACCCAGAGGTTTTCGTTCCAGACATCGAATGTGAGTTAGGCAAGCCTCGTAGAGATATGTTGGCGGCTACTTTGAAAGATGTCGATGTCATTTCCAAGAAGCGTCATGACCGTCGATGGTTAGGCAAGAGAATGGGGAAGAGAAGAGGCGATGTTGTCGGGAGAGCCTTAGCGGGTAGTTTACTCGCAGCAGGTGAAGCAGATACATCTACAGTTTCTGTATACAATAGCCCCATCTATGGAGCGTCGAGTTTTATTCGAAGAGGAAACGGAAAACAATCCCACATGGTTGGGATTCAGAACTTTACTAACCCACGTCTCAGATTATTAGTTTGGGATGACCATGCCAAGGCTGGCTGGTGGTTCTTCTCCTGGGACGGCGGGTTTGTCTGTTCGGGGCAAGAGCCGCGCGCTCCTGCTGAATGGATAGAAGATAGTTTGAGAAAATCGAGCATAGATTTGAGTGGGGACGATGTAAGATTCTCGAAAGGTTTGGAGGCAGAGATCGTCGAAAATGATGAACTTACAGATTCCGGTTGGTTGAAACTAGATTTTGAGGGAATTAAGGCCGGTATTACTGGTTCGGCGTTGGCAAAGACTGGTGAGAATCCGTTCGTTCCCTCGATTGCCCTTGGAATGATGCCGCCAAAGATGTCTGCAGTGACTGAGGCGGATTGGATGTGGAGGCCGGCGGGATGGCCTAGTGATCGGGAATTGCCTACTCAAGCGAGAGAAAGTCTTGATGAAGTTCTACTCGCTTGGATGAATCTAGCACTAGTTGATGATAAACTCGCACGCTCTTGCAGGAATGC
>DAMG01000078.1:4331-6468 GCA_002497025.1 Euryarchaeota archaeon UBA126 | reverse complement strand
CCGTCCTTCTTTAGAAACGTAGATTATTGTCTTCTCTACTTTCCACTTAGTGAAGTCCTCTGGGCTTTCCTTACGTATTTTGGTAATTGGATTATCTCCTGCAGACCTTCCATTCCATTCTGTATGAACTAGACTATTGTCTATTTTCATATAGCCACTTTTGATTAGTTTTAGATTGTGAAGACGCTTCTCATGCAATCCTTCGGCATTTTCAAAATCATCTAATTCTAGCCGTAACTCATCTTTCAGCTGGTTAAACTCTTCTTCAGAGATAACATCCTTCCATTTTCTTTTGTATTCGAATTCGAATTTCATTTGCCGCCCTCAGTCCCTCAAAATGAGTCAATCCCCGTTTGGACAGTACCATCCTTGTCGGCCTTTCCTTGGAGGGCCTCTTTCATCTTCTTTGCCTTCGCTATTCCTATACCCGGTGCCTTTGCTATTTCTTCAGGGCTCAATGTCTCGAGTAGATGGGCAGAGATTTTGTGGATTTGTTCTATTGTTAATCCCGCCTCTTCAAATTTGTAGAATGGATATTCTCTGTCATATTTCGGCTGATCAATTTTCGGTTCAGAATCGTAATCAGTTAATGTCGGCCTCCATTTTATCACATCAGGATTCAGGTCGCAACCCCATGCTCTACGACCGAGCCTCATCGCAGTTCGACTAGTGGAGAAGGTACCAGAAAATGGATCGGCTACCAAATCTCCAAGATTTGTGGTACTCAACACAATTCTCTCAAGTAATTCTTCGGGAATTTGATTTGAGTATTCTTTCTTGTCTTTGCTGACATTCTTACAAAGATTGACCTGCCACCAATTGTATAGAGGCGTGCCGATTTTTCCCTCTTCATGAATCAATTTCTTGATTCTTCTATCCCACGGATTCTTGTATGGCTGGACTACACGATCTCCGTAAAATTCTGGATCTCCCTTGACACGCCATAGTATAGTTCTGGAAGCATTTGTCCACTTCTTTGTTGAGTGACCAAAGTTTGCAGGATAAGCCCATGTAATCCATTGGTGAAATTTCCATTTCTTGGTAAGCCGCGGCCACATCTTTGCAAAATCTTGAGGATAGTGAATCAAGAACATGTGAGCATCATCATCTGCTGCTTCGTAACATGCATCCACAACATCTTCCATCATCTGATGATAATCTTCCTCAGGTTGGTTATCACTAACTTCTCCATAATCAAATCCAAGATTGTATGGAGGATCGGTTACAAAGAGTTTGATTCCTTTACCAGGGGTTAGAACTTCTTCGTCAGAAGCGGAGCCAAAATGGAATTCCCCAACTAAATTATCCTCAGTCCCTGCAGGATAGTAGACAAAAGAAGGTTCACGGTCCATACTTGACACCTGCCTAACTCGGGTATTGTGGGTGACAAGAGAGGGCCTATAATGTGATCAGTCTCTTCTAACAGGACTCGGGATTTTCATCAATGCCAACTCATCCAGTATTCTAAACGGAATCAGATATGCCTTGCTATATTGGCCTGGACTGTTGTGATTAACTCCCGCCTTGGTTTTCACCATCTTCAATTCTCTTCTGTTTTGTTTCAAAAAATCAGCTAGTTTCTTGACATCAAAAACACGCAACCAATCATTGTTCACTACTACCCAATAGTCTGCAACCTCTTCAGATAGAGCGAACCCAGAGGCGACCCAAGTTTCTCCGTTATTCGATGTTTGACCAAACTCAAGGTAGTGATTTCCTGTCTTGATCGAGTCCCAATCGAACTTTGCCTCGATTTTTGCTCCATCGCGAGCAATATAGTCGTAACAGGAACCTTTGGATTGTTGGTCAACGAACTCCCAGTCCATCGATTTGGCAAGCATTTGCTCGAATCGATTTTGCTCGCCGATGAAGTCCCGAACACCAGCCATCTATACTGGAAAGAACCGTTTGTATCAAAAAGGTGGGGTCGTAAATCCATTGTTAGTGTTCTATCTTGCGGGAACTTTCTTCCAAAGCCACCAAACACCAATCAGACCAATCAGAATAATGGCCGCTGAACCAAATCCAGGATCCGCACCATCCCATGTACTGGGTTGGAAGTACTCACCTTCACCCAATGTTGAGACATACCAAACAAAGGTTGCAGATGAAATAGTCATGAAAGAAATCAATCCGA
>DAMG01000078.1:2127-3927 GCA_002497025.1 Euryarchaeota archaeon UBA126 | reverse complement strand
GACCACCTAAACATGGACTCACTCGACAAGGAAAACAAGAACGCTGCAGGCACCGCCCAAGACACCGTTGGCCAACCCGGAACATAGATTCCAATGAATGCAAAACCGACGAACAGAAAGCCTAATCCAAGATACAAACGACGCTGGAATAGTGGCTTTTGTGTGTAGTATTTTTCGACGATTTCGTCGACACTACCGAGCGGTCTCACGATGCTTTCACGCCACCTCACACAAATAAACAAGTCTAGTATCAGTTATACAGAATCACTCAGGCATAGTCTCCCCAATTCTCAAGCGGGATATCGCCAGCGGGCACACATGGATGAGGCATACCTGCTACCTCGTTCAGCCTCGATTGAAGTTCCATTGAGGATAGCCGTTCTAATTTCAGGAGGAGGTTCAGGTCTTGCCGCTCTACTCAGATATCAGGAGGCCGAAGCCAAAACTCATCAGACAGTTTTGGTATTAGCAGATTCAGAAGATGCTGGCGGCCTAGAGCACGGGCGATCACGTGGAATCGAAACCCATGGAATCCCATTACCTGCTTTCGAAGATAAGGTGCAAAGACGCCTAGCTCACGAGGAGTTAGTACACACGGCCCTAGTTAATGCAGAGGTTGAATTGGTAGTTCTATCAGGTTACATGAGAATCCTCACACCGAGTTTTGTCAAGCGATGGAAAGGTCGCTTGGTCAACATCCATCCTTCTCTACTTCCGAAGTATCCAGGGGCCCATGCACATAGGGATGCATTGGCCGATGGAGCGACCGTTTCGGGTTGTACAGTTCATTTGGTGGACGAAGGCGTAGATAGCGGAATGATTCTGGCTCAGAGTGAAGTTCCAGTACACCCCGATGATATCGAATCGGACCTACAAGAACGCATCAAGAAGGTTGAGCATGTACTCTATCCAGATGTCCTTGACAGGCTCTCAGTAGGCGGATATTCAGTTTAGGTCATCTGGCGTATTGACATTTCTGAGAATCGCCGCCTCAGTCAATAATGTCGAGTGTTCCATCTCAGAGAATTGAACATGTAAAGGTCGCCTATCCTCAGCAATTTTTGATGCGATAGAAGGCCGAACTCTGGCAAGTAATGGATGAGTCCTTTGTGGGTCAGCAGGTACCGCTAGTAAATCCCCAGAACCGAGAGTTTTCTCTAATTCAAAGAACAAATCCGCAGTCACCCAAGGTACATCCACCGGACAGAGTTGAATCGAATCAGTATCAGCGAATAATGGATCGGTCAAGGCCTCGATAAGTGCCTCAATAGGTCCAGCATGGGTGACTGCATCCAGCACCCACTCAACATCTAATCCGTCCGGCATAACTGCGCCATATCTCTCCACATCTTCAGGCTGAGCAACGGCTATTCGAATAGGCTCACAACCTGCCGCCGCTAAAGTAGAAGCAACCCTTGCAATACAGGCGACTCCATCGACTTCAATCAGAGCCTTATCTCGCCCCATTCGGCTGCTTCGACCACCGGCGAGAAGTAGAGATCTCATACATTCACCGTAATTCGTCGAGCCTTTTCATAGCGTAGCGAATCTCTTCCATAAGCTCAGCAGCACGAGCCAGCAGAGTCAGCCTCTCCTTTCTTCCATCACTTCTCTCGACCCATTGCATCAATTGTCGAACATCGGCTGAGTCGCGTTGGATTGTCCATTCTAGAACCTGTTCAGCAACAGGGTCATCGGATGGTAGCAATCGCTCGCTCATGGACAGCGGGAGACCCAGAAGCGCTTGAACTTGGCTCAACTCGCCACGATGCGGGCCTTGATTCGGCCTAGTAGTGAGTC
>DAMG01000078.1:0-1745 GCA_002497025.1 Euryarchaeota archaeon UBA126 | reverse complement strand
CTCATAGTTGCGGCGTGAATTACTAACACAGCAAGATGCCCGTCGATTGTTCGACCCTTGCACCAAGTCAGTAATTGTTCATCACTAGGTATTGATTTACCAGCTCTGAGAACCTCTTCAATAGTTAACAAAAGTGCCTCTGCAGGCTCTTTTCGAGAAATATTGGATGCCAATATACTCCATGGGTCAGTTCCCAGACTTTTGTGGTCAAGATTTGCCAAAAGTAGTGCCGCAAGTGCAACATCTTCTCTCCCATGCCTCTTCCAAAGACGACGAATTAACTTGACCAGAGCCTTCTGCTCACCGCCTGCATTGGTAAGCAACCATGAGGCAATCCTTCTGAGATTCTCATCAGGAGTTCCGAGATGGAATGAGTACCCCGCCGCTTCACCAAAACGATCGGTACTGGATTTCATGATTAGAGCAGGGACGCCGATTGGATATGCCGCTCGTACAACTTTAGCCAACTTCCTTGGCGAAGAATGAACTCGATGAGAGGTTGAATCGAAGTATTCGTCTAGAGGGTCATTGGCCATACCGCGACCTCAATTCTTGACTCTAAATTCGTCGACGATGGAACTAATTCTTTCCATTGAATCGTCTAACCTCATTCTGATATCTTCGGTTACCGTTCGATGCACCACCTGCTCGAGATTTCTATCCAAACTTCGCGCTATCGCGCGGTGTTCTGCATCATCGATACTGAATGTGTGTCGTAGGTAAGCGACGAGAAGTACCTCTCCTTCAGAGCGATCGGTGTGCAGGAGAAAAGCTTCCAACATCTGTTCGTAAATCCGACGAGTTTCCTCTAGGGCTAATTCTTCGCCCCGACCAATCTCCTTACCCGAAATAACTGCGTCATAGACGGCCTTTGGCTCATCCTCATCGAGTTTGAGAGTATGGGACAACTTGACCAACATACGCTTCTCTCCATTAGTCAGTAAACCATCTTGTAAAGCAAGGCTAACCGCCCCTTTGAATACGCCAACCCTGCCAACGCTGACCTGAGTCACATTATCCAACTAACGCCCCCCTCCTTAATCGGTTCGTGGCAATACCCCAGAAATGAGTAGCCTATTGAGCTCGCAATCTATGACCAAAGTCCAGATATTGTTGCAATAACGAAAATCACTAACCCTGCAATCGCTCCATAGGCCATTCCAAGTGTATGAACAGGATTTCTTTCATGCTGCATACTTGCATAAATCAAAAGTCCAAAATTACTCATGAAGAACAAACTACGAGGAACACCATAGCCGGGCGGAGATGGGCCGCAGCCGGAAGACCCAGGGAATCCGAAAGATATGCAGCCATTCTCAACTTCGTTGTAATAGGAGAAAATCGAAATTGGGATAATTATAGCAAGCGGAATTGAAAAACCAACAAGGAAAGGGCCTCTGTACTTCATAGCCATAAAACAGAACGAGCCCAGAATATACAAAGGAACTCCACAAAAAAATATCAAACTAAAAAATACCCCAGACTCCTCTCCAATTCCAGAGGTTGCTAAGAAAAATATCATGATTAACGAAGCAATACCTATCCAAATAGGACGAAAATCAGAAGGATCAAATTCCTCCACTGAATATAACGGAGTAGTCTTTTCAGTCTTCAATTCAGAATCAACTAGAGAATCCCAATCGGAATTGAACTTGGCAGAATCTTGATTCGACTCGGCGCCGAAATCTTCGGCCCCCCCCTCTTCTTCCACAACTCTCTTGTTTTGATTCAATAGATAATTAAAT
>DAMG01000077.1:1898-5074 GCA_002497025.1 Euryarchaeota archaeon UBA126 | reverse complement strand
CCTGCCTCGTTTAGCCGCCCTTTTCCTTACCCTGACTCTGCTGAGATACGCTTGGGGGGAGAGGGGGGATCACGGAAGTCATGAGAGAGGTTTTTCCAAAGGTTTGGTTCTAGGGACGATTCTCGGTGCCCTTACATTCTTGGTTTTCTGGTTAGGCGGATTTTGGGGTTGGGAACACATCCTCACTTAGTGACCCTCTATTCTGTCCACCGGCATCGATCAGACTAGATTTTTTGGATCGAGGCAGAGAACATGACTACCGTAACTTCAACTGTTATTTCTTCATCGCTATCAGTCGGCGAATTTAATCCAAGAGGAGTATTGACATCTAGGTCTAATTCAATTGACAAATCTCCTTCACCCCATCCCGGGACCGTCCAGTTTTGTAATGCTTGATACTCATTTGTTGCTGAAACTGTGATAGAATCTCCACTAAAGTTTGGGTATACTCTTAGATTGAGTTCAAATGGTAAACAACTACTGTCTTGCCCTGAGAGGTCATTACTAGGGTCATTCCATTGAGCAGTAAGTTGATTTTCGATAATATCTGCTGAAATTGAGTCGCATTGCCCCCAATCATCATCCCCGTCCTGCTCTTCGGGTAAAATTAGAGTGTCGATGTACCCAATTAAATACCCATCTGGAACGTTGATTTCCGACAGCTCAAACAGTACATTTCTTGTTTCATCATCTTGTACTGTTTCAACGGTTTGCATGGTCTCATTTTGAATTTCGAAAGTAATCCTCCATTCTGGGGTATTTGATGTAAATTCAGCTGTTGTTTCTAGTTCACCTGCAAAATCCCCTACTGTAATCAACATCAGTAAAAGGGTGAGGGAATATGCACTGAACGTGGGAATACGTGATTCCTTAGTGATCAATAAGCTACGTGCATCATGTTCAGTTTCCATTCCTCATCCCCCCAAAACTCCAAGCCCGGTGAAGAGTAGTGATGTAACAAGAATAAATATTGTAACGAAACCAAAAGCCTGATTTAATACAGCCAGTTTAACTTCTAACTCGTTCTTTCCGATGGAATGGAAATCAGGAACAGTTTCTCGAATAGATTCGGAGCCATCCATTAGGCTGTTCACGATTTTTTCCTCCCAGCCTATGAAAATTCCAACAACGATTGCTAGTGCCGCCGATGAAATCATATCAGGAATAGGCAGGAATGATTGTATCAATTCGAGAACAGTGGATGATACGATCAGAAGCATCAAGATAACAATAATTCGAATTCCCCATCGGTTTTCTAGATGTTTAGTATCTACGAGATTGTAGTGTAATAATATGAACATAAATAGAATCGGGGTGTAAAGATAGACGAGCGCTTCGGATGTAAAGTCATACCAAATAGAGTAGGCCAAAGGAAAGTCCTCACAGGTTGTTTCATAGCAACTTCGCACAGTGTCCAACACCGCAAAATCTGCCAGCCCAGCTATGAAACCAATCACGAATATAACAAGCGTTAGTGCACTAAAAGGAGACGTTCCAATCTTAAATGAACGCCAAACTTCTCCTCCGAACAAGACCAGGATTGCCCCCGCTCCAAGTGTAAGTCTAGCATTGACTCCGCTCCATGTAGCCGCCGAAACGCTCATCCCAGTTTCAATAGCCTGCCGCTGAAAGAATAAGTCGTTAATTGAAAGAACTTGGGATAGCCAATAAGTCATTGCTTCACCGTGGATTCCGATAAGAATTAGACCTGCAACAACCGAAATTTTCCTTAATCGAATGTCATTGTCCCGTACCTCGGTGATAAGAAATCGAAGATACATTGCTATCAATACGAGATAACCCGGAATATGGAGGTAATTTTCGACCATTGTATGGCGGAAATCGGTGAGAAGATGCAGGGCTGTAAAAAAGGCTGCAGCAAGACTCACCGACCCAATTAGGAACCACAAATCCCACTCTTTCCCAATTATTCTGAATGGGAAAAAGAACGGAAGTAGAGCCATCAATACGATAGCAGAAGAAACGAGGAGATTCTTTGCAGTAAATGCAAAGGTCCCTGATACCTTATTTGCGTCAAGAGTAGAAAATTCGGATTGAGCACCATATTTGAACTCCAGAATTGATGTCATTAAATAACTAAGGCCCAAGAATATGAGGATCCATCCGAAAATACATCCAGCAATTTGATTACTTGAAAAAACAGTCTTGCTGCGTGAAAGAATCGATAAAGTCGCAATCCCAAGTACAAGGTCGACTACGGCGGCGATGGGTACCATCGATTGTATCTCGACCATGATGTTGTGTCCCGGGGTATCCCAAATAGCCATTACGATTTAGAGCCCAATTGTCGAGTGTTTTAATCAAGAATTAACAATTGGGGCGGGGAATATGATGAACTTCAGAGATTATTCTCACAAGTATTCCCATTGTCATCTGAATTGGTCCCATCAGGACAAATTGTACCGTACCAAAAAGTACCACTCAGATCGGCATTGCTCAGGTCGGCACCAGTCAGGTTGGCATCATACAGGGGGCCCTCTCACTCCATGTGCTGGCTAGCACTGGAGACCATCAAAGGAAGGCCAACAAACAGAGCGCAGATGCCGTTGCACCCTAGGGTGAAAATGTCTGGCGTCATTCCTTCTAGGGTCGTCAAAACTATGCTGAGGGCCGCGCCCAGACCAAGAGTGCCCCATGCTATGTGGACGCCGAGCTTCTTCCGCTGTGCCATCAGTACGCCTGCCCATACTCCAACAGCGCCTATGATCAGGATTAACAGTCCGATTATGGCTACCACCGCTCCTGCCCCGGTTGCCTCGTCATCACCATATTCGGCACCTATGCCACCCAAAATAGCACCCCCGAATAGCAATGCTAGCCCACCTAAAATCGGTAGAACTTGGTAAATTGCGTACAGCACCCCTACCACAACTGGCAGTGAACTCTTAGTCTCGTAGACCACTTGTGGCTGCCCAAAGGCCTGCGCCTGTGCGTGTTGTTCTTGGATTACTTGTGTCTCTGGGGGCTGTTCTTCCATATTTTTCCATCTCTGACTTGCTTTATGATGTATGCCCAATATTCCGTACCCTTGTTACAAATAACCCTGCCCAAGATTAATTGGATTCTGTGGAGGATGGGTTGGAAAATTGACTCATAAAATCCCAGACTATCTGCACGGTGTTTACATTTGTAGGATTATCAAAAAAATATGAGTT
>DAMG01000077.1:0-1818 GCA_002497025.1 Euryarchaeota archaeon UBA126 | reverse complement strand
TGAGTAGTCGTAATACTCCTCGTAAATTGTGGGAAGGGAACCTCCCGAGCAATCATTCATTTCTCCCCAGTCCATGATATTCTGGATTGCCCCTTCCTCTCCTTCTAGTGATAGATCGAAATATAGCGATGATGGGTATGATGCGCCATACGGAATTATTTGATCAAGTAGCCCGTGAACCTCAATCAAAGACACAGGAGTGTAGGCAGGCGATGGATTTTCCAGCAAATACAANNGGATTATCAAAAAAATATGAGTTCGAAGGATAAGGAGAATGCGCCGCGAAATTCAGTGTGACTAACTGAACCTCCGTATCACCATCGCAATCATCGTAGCCCATTACTGAGTAGTCGTAATACTCCTCGTAAATTGTGGGTAGGGAGCCACCCGAGCAACCATTCATATCTCCCCAGTCCATGATATTCTGGATTGCACCCTCCTCTCCTTCAAGTGATAGATCGAAATATAGCGATGATGGGTATGATGCGCCATACGGAATAATCTGATCAAGTAGCCCGTGAACCTCAATCAAAGAAACAGGAGTGTAGGTCGGCGATGGATTTTCCAGCAAATACAAGGCCATGCAACCTACTGCAGCAAATATCTCGCTTGCCTCGCTTGCTAATTTATGAGTCATCGCACAACCATTCGAATGGCCAGAAGAATAAATCCTGGAGCTGTCTACTGAGAAATTGCTGCTGATGTGATCAATGAGGTCAGTTATGAATCCCACATCATCAATTCCCTCATCCTTGGCTTCTCCGCAACACCATCCAGCATTCCAAGAATCCTCGTACCCTTGAGGATAAACCACTATCACATTATTCTCCTCAGCAATTACATCAAAATGAGAGTAGTTGTATAGTGCATTTTTGTTGCCTGTGTAACCGTGAAGATTGACAATTAACGGATGTTTTTGAACCTCATCATAACCAGTAGGGACGTGGATCAACCAACACCTTTCCATTTCCGTGAATGTCATACATTCTTCAATCAGAGCAGGAGTTTCGATATCTGGGGTGCTTGGTTCCGAAGAGTTTTCTGATTCATCGTACTCGCTAGTTAAACACCCACTCATCGATGATGATATGAGTAGGATGGCAACGACTATCTTACCAACCATGCTAATTCTATGTTTTTTGCTCTTAAAACCCTTGTTGACGAACCCACCGACAAGGGGCACCACCTACCCTTACAATCGATTACTCTGACTGTCCTTCCCACCAGCCTTCTGATTCTGAAACGAATTCGGGTTCTGACTCTGGATTCTCTGATTCAGAGTCTCTTTGAATTGAGTCGGGCCTTTCTTTCTTGAAACCGATAGAGTGTGGGTGGTATTCCTTGTCTACTGCTAGAATGAGTATTCCTACAATTCCCATCCCCGCTATCGAAATAAGGAATAATATCATTGAAGACCCCGATATTCCAAGGGCCGCGGCCATCCTGGAAATTCCATTCCAATCCGACTCGTCATCTAAGAACATGAAGAAAGCTGGTAAGGTCATCATGAAATAACAGGTAATCTCAATTTTCCGCCTAGTCTCAAAATCCACAATATCCCTCATTCCCTAGTGAGCCCTACTGCAGGCCGATTGTTAGTCCAATGACTGCCACGATAGAAACCAACAATAAATCAAAAATAAACCTCAATCTAACAATTTTCCAATCTGGCTTCCACCAAACCCTCGTGTCGTCTTCCTCGACCATGTCTGTCAGCAAGGGTGTCCCTCTATGATACATATGCCATCTTCAGTACCCTAGTGTACGCGGATATGCACAAGGGCCCCATCATTACGGATACGTCATAGAGGGGCCCCC
>DAMG01000070.1:1704-33647 GCA_002497025.1 Euryarchaeota archaeon UBA126 | reverse complement strand
TGGCCTTGGTCCGCCTTCGATATGCGTGGTTACAACCATCATCGAAGGACGTAGCATTCTGACTTGAGTAACGCCCTCAATTTTACTTACAGAATCAATCAGTGACTCGCCGGGTCCATCAGGAATTGTAAGCCCAAACATTGGATCATCATGGGTTGGGCTTGAAGCATCAATCATCACTTTATCATGCACATTTAGATGAGGTGAGGCATGTGCAAGCGAGTCAGCGACTTGGCCTTTCAGAACTTGTACATCATCCGAGATGTCAACCCTAGAGTCCAAGGCATCAAGAAGAGCATCTAGGTCCTTCACTGGATGATCTGGGTCGCAAGCGATAATCGATTTTAGGAACATCAATTGACCAGCCCCAAGTAGCCCTAATGCTGTCTTGCGAGCCTGTCGAGGATAGCGTTGTTTACTAGCCACAATCGCTAAATTGTGAAATCCTGTTTCTAGCGGTAGGAATAGATCAACGACATCTCTGTGTTGGAATTTTAGAACCGGACGGAACGCATCTCCCACCGATTCACCCAAATATCCATCTTCCATTGGCGGAACTCCAACTATGGTTGCAGGTAGGACGGCGTTTTTCCTATGCGTGATGGCAGTTACGTGCATGAAAGGATATTGCTCAGCTAATGAATAGTAGCCGAAATGATCTCCGAATGGACCTTCGAGTTTTGTCTCTCCAGGAATTGTATAGCCCTCGATTACGAAATCTGCTTCTGCTGGAACATAGAGGTCGTTAGTCAGACACTTTGTCAGTCGCAAGCGGGCACCTCCAAGTAAGCCCGCAAATTCGTATTCAGACAAATTGTCTGGAAGTGGTGCAATCGCTGAGAATATCAATTCAGGTGGCCCTCCAATACAGATCGCAACAGGCATTCTGTTGTCGCCAGAATCGGCAGCGTGGTCAGCTCCATGCTTGTGACGCTGCCAATGCAATCCAACCTCCTTAGGGCCGAAAATTTGACCTCGATACATTCCCATATTATGGACTCCAGTATTAGGATCAGCAGTTACTACCAATGGTAGCGTAATGAATGGGCCACCATCTTCTGGCCAAGTGGTTGGAATCGGTAGTTTAGTCACATCAGGTTCAGCCATGCGAACTTGCTGACAGGAACCCTTCCTGACCTTCTTGGGCGCCATCGACATTCCCTGCAAGGCTAGCGGAATACCAGTCCACGGCGCTCGAAGTATCCCACCTATATCCGGCTTCATCAAACCAACCATTCGTTCGCCGATTTCTGATGGTTCTTCGACACCCAAAGCACGATTAGTTCGCTGGTATGTTCCGAAGAGATTCATCGCTAAGGGAAATTCACTAATCGAACCGTCAGCCAATCGAGGTTGTTCAAACAAAATAGCTGGCCCTTTCGACTTGACTAACTTGTCAGCAATCGTCCCAGCTTCAAGATGACAATCCACAGGTTCAGAGACTCTACGCAACTCTCCTGCACTATCTAACGCGTCGATGTAACGCGAGAGCCTACGCCAAGTCATAACCGCGCGTGGCGATTCACCGTTGAATATGTTCGTCATGACATTTTGGACAAATTAGCCGACGGATTCATGGCCTATCCCACCTCGCCAACCATTGTGGCGGAAGACATCACGACGTGCGATGTGCTGGTCATCGGAGCCGGACCGGGTGGCGGTAACGCTGCTCTCCATAGTGCCAGAAAGGGTCTCAAAACGATCCTAATTGAGGATCATTCGGAGATTGGAACTCCTGTACACTGTGGAGAGTGTATCTCTGATGTTGCCTGTGATAATCTCAAACTCGACCTACCTGCTCATGTGATCAGTAAGCGAGTACATGGGATCCGTGTAATATTCCCAGATGGAACAGCAAAGAAACTCACTGAGGAAGGCTACGTTTTGGAAAAGCACCTTTTCGAGCGCTGGATTGCAGAGGAAGCAGTATCTGAGGGGGCTCAATTACAACTATCTCACAAATTACGTAGTATGGAGAAACAATACGACGCAAATGGTAAGTTCACAGGTTGGCTTTGTGATGGAAATGGTGAGCAATTCCCAATTCAAACAAAGGTCGTTATTGATGCATCCGGCGTAGCCGCAGTGGCCTCTAAAATCCTCGATTTAAACACTCGAGGTCAGGTTATTGCAGGTATGCAATACGAGATGCTTGAAGTCCCAACAGATGATTATCTTGACTTTTATATTTGGCCCGAGTACGCCGAAAAGGGTTACCTATGGATGATTCCAAAGTGTGACGGCAGAGCCAATGTAGGCTTGGTTACAGAGGATAAGCCGCGGACCAAGAAGGCCCTTGACGAATTCATAGAAGCAACCCACTTCAAAGATCTAGAACAAGTTCCACCTCCGTGGAAGGAAAAGGGCAATCCTGCATTCGGTGGTACCATTCCAATTTCCGGACCTTTCGAATTAACCTATGATGATGGGCTTATGCTGGTTGGTGATGCTGCGGGCTTCACATCTCCGTTGTTCGAAGGAGGCTCTCATCTCGCTCTAAAGTCAGCCACCTTCGCGGCAGATGTTGCTGCCGAGCAGATAGCAGCCGACGACCTCTCGGCGAGCAAGATGTCTCGATATCAAAAACTCTGGAGCGATGAATTTCCACCTTATGGTAAAATATTGAGAGGAAAATCGGCATTATTCAATCTCAGTGACGAGGACATGTCAATCATGGCTCAGTGTTTCCCAGATGAAATGAGCAATATGGGTCCACATGGAAAGTTAGCAGTATGTTTGCGACTATTGATGCGAAGACCAAGCCTATACGGAAAGCGGATTATACCTGCAATGCTTTCATTCGGTTATTCAAGGGCGAAGTTTTACGGCTGGTGATTCGATACTCCCCGCTGTTGGAAATCTTCTGATTTTGCTGGCGATAGTTTCCAGCCTAATTTGGTGCTTCTCACGATTACCAGCAGGAGAACCTCTAGCAAGACATACCACTTTAGCGGCTCAAGTCGCACCTTGGGTATTCTTGACGACTGCATTCATATTCGATTTCGAAGTTTTAGATTTGGTTTCAAGATATGGTGGAGAAGAATTACCACTGCTCTATCGAATATCTGCTGTTTGGGGAGGTAGAGCCGGACCACTTCTGCTTTGGGCGGCAATAATGGGTACTGTCACTTGGTTCATGTCGGGACGCAATGTCTCGAATTCAGTTGAGATCAAACTAATGCACGGTTGTACCGCTGCGATAATTGTAATTTCTTGGATTCTCTCCCCTTTTGCAGAGTCAACTGGTTGGAGAGGAACTCTCAATCCATTACTACAAACCGACCTAATGGTAATTCATCCACCGGTTGTTTTTGCATATTACTCACTCTGTCTGGCAGTTGCTAGTATAGCTCTTGCCGGACTTATCAAAGGTCATGAGGCGAGGCGAGTGCACGAAGCCCAACTACACTGGGCACGTGCTGGATTCCTAATCGGAACCATAGGAATTGGATTAGGTGGATTGTGGGCCTATACAGTACTCGACTGGGGCGGATATTGGGCTTGGGATCCAGTCGAAACAGGCTCTATTCTGCCTTGGTTCGCGCTATTGATGATTGTACATGCCCGTGCGCGAACCGACTCCGAAAGAGACTCTGCAATACTTGCTTCACCAGCCCTTGGCATGCTCGCTGGCGCGCTTGCAATCCATGCAACATTAGTCACGCGTGCAAATGGAGTATGGGCCTCAGTACACTCTTTCGTCGGTAATGAAGAAGCAAGAGAATACAACGACCCGTACATAAGAATCGTACAATTATTCGACGATGGTGCAGCCGGTTTGGAAGTAGCAGGATATTTCCTAATTATGATATCACTTTGTTTTGCAGCTTTCTTATGGTTAGTAAAACAACAAGAGAAACTACTCGATTCATCTTCAAAGACTTCGATGATAATGGAGAATCGTAATGTCTCCATTGTTTTGCTCGTCGCTACCCCTGCATTGGGTATTTGGATGGGTTCAACAGCGATAACTTTGGTCGGAGCAGCACTGATGTTTTTGCTAATCAAAGGAGACTCTGAGAAACCTCCTGCGGCTTGGGTCTTTGGAGGAGTTTTCCTAATGTTGTTCGCAAGTTGGTCGTGGGCCGCAAGTTTGGAACAATCGATTATTGGGATGTTACTTTTCTTAGGCCCATGGTTGATGTCTACGGAAGAAGAGGAATCACCGCTAACAAAATTGTTCAACGATACTTCAGTTCGCATGAAGGTCGCGAGAGCAATTCCTTGGTATTCTGCTGCCGCCTTCCTTACATTGACCTGGTTATTATTAGCCGCTGAGATAGATGGAACCAGCCTAGCGGCTCACGAATTCTATGGCTCTCCAATACTAGTCTTGGTAATTCTAGCGATTACAATCTACTCTCTTGGAAAGAGCATCGATGCAAAGCGTGGAAACGCATTCATGGCTACTACACTACTCGCCTCGTTACTATTCGCATATTACGCAGAGGAGTTCTCTCTTCCCGGAGATCCCCAACTTATGCTCACAGACAATATCTCACGGGGTAGTCTTGCAATGTTCATGCTAACTTGGCTATTCGTGGCTCTACCTCCAACCGCGAAGGTGGTATTCACGACTGGTCGCAAGATATTGCCGAAATTACGAGCCGATGGAATAACCGCCAAATCTAATGCAGCCCGTTTGAGATTGATTGGTTCCCATCTTGCCCACTTAGGACTCATACTACTTCTCCTAGGACACGTACTTACCACTACCTTGGTAGATCGCGCCGACCCAAGCCATCTTGTAACGCTAGAGAAAGACAACCCTGTAGAATTCAAAGAATACGAACTAACTTTCAGCGATACTGTCTTGCTAAGTGAGGAAGATCCCGAATACGACTACAAAATAGGTGATGGATTCGCTGGATTTGTTATCGAGGTCACAAAAGACGGAGAGAAAGTCGACGAAGTGACTCCTGGAATTCTCCGCTTTAGTTGGACAACAACTCGCTCGGAAGTAGATAGAATGGTCCGTCCAAGCGGAGATATGATATTTATTCTCGATCAACAACAGGCAGAAATCAGCCTCACCTCAATGATGCGAGGCGAGACCGATGAAGTTGAAGAAATCCGTGTCACAGTACACGATTTGCGGGGTTCCCACCTTGTCTGGGCTGGTTGGAGCCTAATCATGTTGGGCGGCCTCGCGGCCCTACTAAGTAGCAGCCCAGTGGCCTCCGAAGAAGAGGAATAAACCCAAAAATTCTCCCTAAGGGAGAACCGTTTGTATCAAAAAGGGGAGATAGGTCGGCGGGTCGCCCTCAGGAGGCTAATCCATGGACAACGGTGCAATCGTTCACGTAGAATACGACCTTTACAACGCTGAATCTGGCGATCTTATCGAGACTACCAGAGAGGAGATTGCCAAGGAGCACGATGTCTTTGATGAAGCTCGCACTTACGAGCCGATGATTACCGTAGTCGGAGAAGGTCGCCTAATCGCTGGCTTCGAAGCTCATCTTTCCGATGCTGAGGCAGATAATGAGTACACTTTCGATATAGAGCCTACCGATGCTTACGGCGAGCGTGATGCGTCTCTAGTGGAGACTATCTCCCAGAATGTTCTACTTCGTAGCGTTGGCGACCCAAACATGCTTGCTATCGGTGCTCCGGTCGAAATCGGCGGTCGTAATGGAATATTGCAAATGCTACGCGCAGGTCGCGCTAGAATCGATTACAACCACCCTCTAGCAGGTACTACACTGCGTTACACATACACCATCGTCAAGGTGGTAGAGGACCGCACTGAGCGGGTTTCTACACTCCTACAAATGAATACTGGTCGATCGGACTTCGAGGTTGAATTCGATGGCGATGATGTTACTATCACACTACCCGATTCAATCGCATACGACCAGAATTGGGCATATGCCAAGTTCTCTTTGGTCCGCGCACTGCGCGAGCACCTCGAGGTTGGAACCGTAGTATTCCGAGAAGTTCACGAACCACGTGTTGCAGCAGATGAAGAAGAGTGATTGTGCCTCTCGGTACTCATAGGGCACGTCAACGCCTTACGGCTCAGTAGACCCTTTCGTCGTCATTGAGGCGACTTTGGGAGATAACCTTCGGTCATCAATGTAGCAGTTAATCCACAATGTGAGAATTATTGGCTCTACTTTCCGTTCGGTTGAAGACTGAGAGACGTTCCAGAATCATACATGCGCACGCGGCTGACCGTGTTCAGTTTGCTAATCATGCTGGTATTTTCGACCATTAGTGCTGGTTGCATGGGTTTGGTTATGCAACGTGAAATTATGGAAGATATGCGTGAAGAACCGTTTGTAAACAACAAGGAAGAGTCGTTCTTTTGGGAAGTTATGTTCACTTCTGAATCTCTTGACCTTGAATCCGTCCAATACACAAATGAAACCCCAATCGTGTTTGACGAGACAGTATCAAAGATGTCTATTACCTTCCGTGCTGAATTCCCTTATTCAACTCTCCTTGATCTCAATGAAAGCAATGAGCTTCGATATGTCGAAGTCAAGGTTTGGGAGCCAGGTGTAAAGGAATCAGGGGGTAATCCATATTGGGAGGTAAGGGCAACCCAAGATTACCCATTAGAGAGATTTGATTTTTCTAGTCTGGCAAATGGAAAGTGGACGGTAGAAATTGACGCACGGGGATATGGTATTGACCCCGGTGTAGCACAATTCGCTTTTCACGATTATTTTGAAATGACACTAACGATTACCAAGCCCTGTGTGCAGTTTAAAGAAATACACGAAGATGGCGAGTGTACTGATTTATCTGTACTCGAAGGTGTATGATTTCACCGTTCACGCCCCTTTGGGGCGATGCGTAGCGCTTATGAGGGAAGGTCAGGTCGCCGCGCCACTGAGGATACATCATGAGTGAGAATGAGTCGCCCCTAGTGCCGTACGATGTCTATGAGACACACGCGGTTCACATCGGAACAAATCAGAAGTCCTCAGATATGCAACGATTCATCGATAAAGATCGAGCGGATGGTAGCGGACTGCATTTGATTGACATCAATCAAACCGATGCTAGAATCAGAACCGTCGCTAACTTCCTATCTCGCTACGACCCTGAGCGAATCCTTGTCGTAAGTGCTCGTCAATACGGACAGAGGCCTGCACGTAAGTTCGCTCAGTCAATAGGCGCAAAAAGAATCGTTGGCCGTTTTATTCCTGGAACACTAACAAATCCTAAACTCCGAACATACACTGAACCCGAGGTATTGGTAGTAACCGACCCAGCTGCCGATTCGCAGGCTCTGTCAGAGGCTGTATCAACAGGTCTTCCGATAGTTGGAATTGTAGATGCAAACAATACTCTTCGAAACGTTGACCTTGCGCTCCCTGCCAATAACAAAGGTCGTCGCTCGTTGGCTCTAATTTACTGGCTACTTGCCCGAGAGATGCTAACATCTCGCGGTGCTACAAACTACGCAGATTGGGAACGCGCTCAAGACGTAGAAGAGTGGGAATCAACATTCTGAATTCTAACTTTCATCCCACCAATCTTCGTCGTTGTTGGCATTATCCAACGCTTCCTTGATGAATGAGAATATTCTCTCAAAGTTTTTCTCAACATTAATTTCTTCAGACCTTATTTCTTGGTCCGCGATTAATTCTCTAATCTGCAAGTAATCATCTCCTCCTCGATCTCCCAAGAAATTGAACTCAAGTTGCCTACCCTTTGATTTTGAATCCTCAAGATACATGATGAAGGAATCGGAGTCAATATTGCTTATCTTGTTTAGTAAATCACCTTGGGAACTAACTTTGATTTCCATTTCCTTTTTTCCATCCAATAGTAGAGTATAGCTGCTCCTTTCGATTGGTGTTTGATCATTAGATGAATCTAAGGCTCCTGAAAGTCGAGATAGTTCTTCAAATTCCTTTTCAGTAAAGCTTCCATGCTTTTTCTTCAGCCATGCACTCCTCGCTTCGGCTTGAAGTTCCATCGCTTCAATAGGAGCAATCCAAGAGTTATTTGATACCCGTTGCAATTTGTACCGTTTTCGTCTTTCCTTTGGTATAAAGCTCTCGAATCTTCTCGCAGTCACGAACAAGAATATTGGAATACCATTGCAGAATAAACAAGGTAGGGAAAAAAATGCATTATCATTTTTCCAGAAAATCTCCAACCATGATTGTTTTACTAAAACGGCCTCTGAATTATCATTTGGATTAACATATCCAGTAATGTTAGCACCAATAATTATACCTCGATTTTCTAGCCATTGATTTGCTTTGGAATCACTTGACAGATTCGGAGGATAGAGGATATAATCTTCACTTAAGTAATTCACACCATCAATTTTCCATGAAAATTCGACTGTTGGAAAGTGTCCATTATCTTCACATTCGTCCCACCAACCATCTCCACACCACATGGAACTCACTCCTGTGTCAATTATCTGTGCCTCTACAGGCTCCCAATCAGAATTTTCAATAAGCAGGGGTTCGATAGTCAAAACTGAGATTCCTAAGATTGAGATAATTATTGAGACAATTAGAAAATTTCTCGGGACATTAGTAAATGCAAACGTGGAACCAACCATCAACGAAAGTTCAGCGTGGTTGGATGGATCATCTGACATTATCTCTCCTTCCTGAAGCAGTTTTTGCTCTATGACGTAGGCCGAGATTGTTGTGTCTTGAAGTTTCAGTCGGCGTGACCATTTCAATCGTTGGATTGATGATGAATAGACTCCCGCCACACTTCATGGTGGAGCCAGTGCCGCTATTCCTCGCTCCGATGGCGGGAGTCACCGATTTGGCCTACCGTCTGTTGGCTCTTGAGACTGGGGCAGACTTGACATTCACTGAATTTACAGCAGCTTCGGGACTTTCTCGCCATGCAAAACACTCGTGGCTGAAGGTCGAATCTGACCCTCGTGAATCACCATTCATCCCGCAAATCTTTGGCGGTGATATTGACGAGATGGTTCAAACAGTAAAATTGCTACAAGATCGAGCAGACATAATTGACCTCAATTTCGGTTGTCCGGCTCCAAAAGTTTGTCGCAACGATGCTGGTGCAGCGTTACTACGTAATCCCGGCAAAGTAGTCGAGATGGTTCGAGCATGCATCGAAGCGGCAGATGTCCCAATTACTGTGAAGATGCGATTAGGAACAGGAAGCGGCCCTAATACAGCTTTGGAAATTTGCCAAAGAATAGAGGCAGAAGGAGTCAAGCGAATTTGCGTACATGGTCGAACCCTTCGCCAGAGATATTCCGGAGAATCGGATTGGTCTCAAATCAAGGATATTGTCGAGGCTGTCGATATACCAGTAATCGCCAATGGCGATGTGGTGGACGCTAAATCAGCCGCGGCTTGTATCGAAGCCACTGGCGCGGCAGGTTTGATGATTGGAAGGGGGGCAATAGGCCGCCCGACAATTTTCCATGAGATTAAAAGAGATTTAGGATGGTTAAATCAGAGGCCTCCTTGGGGTGAGGATAACCCAGCAATAGCACGTTCTTGGTGTTGGGAAAGATATCTTCAATTGAGTTCAGAGGTGTACGAGGAAGGTTATTGCAAGAACCTCAAGCGTCATGCTGTATCTTTCACCAAGGGACTCCCTGGCGCTTCGAATATGAGAGTAGAATTGCATTCGATACAAAACCAACAACAATTAGGGATGCGAGTTTCCAGATACCTGAAGGAACTTACTTCAACTGGGGTAGCAGCATAATGCATGATTCAATCAATGTCAAAGGTACGGAATTACAAAATTGCTCAACAGATCCACTAACTGGGTGGTTTAGGGATGGCTGTTGCAATACAGATTCACGAGATAGAGGCTCACACACAGTTTGTGCAATTCTAACAGACGACTTCCTGCAATTTGCTAAGTCACAAGGTAATGACCTAATCACACCAGCTCCACAATTTGGCTTTCCTGGATTAAAGGCCGGTGATAGATGGTGCGTTTGTGCTGGAACTTGGCAGGATGCAGCGGAAGCAGGAGTTGCCTGCCCAGTCGATTTAGACGCTACTCACGAAGAAGCACTTGCAGTATGTGACCTTGAGATGCTGAAAAGGCATGCCGCCTAATTTTCCACTGCTAATGAATCGTCTAATCTTTGCGCTACAGTACGAAATCGTCGAAGAGTTCTATCGATATTCGTCATCACCCGTTCGGCAATATCATCGCCACTTCTTCCTGCTATTCGATATCCGTAAGGCATTCTTCCACCGAGGGTGTTTAGCAATAGACGCTGAGTATCAATCGATACTGTAGCAAGGATTTCCTCAACTTTTTCTATACTCAACTTCTCTTTTTGAACATCCTTAATTAGAGCAGATGAAACATCTTCATCCAGTCTGCCAAGACCTCCTCTGCCCATCAACCAATCTTCTCCTCTAGCAGTATACTGACGCACCAATCCAGTGTAGACATCCATGGCAATACGGTCACGCATTGCCACTCGGTCTACGATTCCTGCCTGCCGTAATCGCTCGACAACACGTTGAGAACGAGAACGAGTCTCTCCTACTCTGTCCGCTATCGTTTGCAAAGTCAGTGGCCTTTCACTTTCTGCCAACTCATCGAAGACCCTACGGGTAACGACATCTCCTTTCTTGATCCGATCACCTGTAATACCAAAATCTGCAAGTAAACAATCAATCCTGTCAGAATCATCGGGTGTAGGTCCAGGCTCGGCAATGTCGATTTTGAACGATTGCGCCTCCTCCTCGCCAGCCTCTTGCATTCTTGACTCAGAATCGGATATTACTTCGCTGAATTCAGCCAATCTCATCATTGCAATGGTTCGAGTTTGGACTGCAATCAATTCTACAGCTGAGGCCATTGAACCGCCACGAAGTACGTTGACGTGCCATCTTCCTTGTAATCTGGAACTGATTAGGCCAACTTCCCGTAATTTGTGCATCTGATTGTGTACTCCAGTTTGGGAGAGTCCAGAGAATTCGGAAATAGCGGAGTTGTCCCATCCCTTCAGTGGCTCTTCTAGAAGAGTATGTCTGACCATGCGATGAATTGCACCTTGCTCCTCATCTATCGTTGCCCCTTCAGTTCTCGATCGTACCAAACCCATCGAATCGAGCAGCCAAGCAAGTAACACATCGGGGTCTTTCGAACCAGTAGGCATGGGCTGCTCTACCAAACGGATGCGGAACATACAACCACTTGGCGAAATTCAATGTGTAATAGGATTCTGTTTCAAACCTGACCCTGAAGACTCAATATCAGATGGTTTGATGATTACGAGGAATCTTCATCATACCATTTTTTCTCATCTTTTTCATACCCGTCTTCTAATTCATTATTTTCAGAATCAACCTCAACTGAGGGAGTGATTTCGATTTGTGTTTGAGTTTTAGTTCCACTTGAGGTTACTGCCATAACCCCACCAATTATCAAGAAAAGTAACCCGCAACATAGGAAAGTTGGCCCTCCACATATTGCAGCAAGTCCTCCTAAAAAGTCTCCAATCACTCCCTCAATATCTTCCCATCCTACTAAAACAACGTCGTGACTGGTTGTAATTGTATACTCGACACCATCTTCGAGGTTTACAATGTCGCCAAGATGCAACCACCCTTCGGGATCATCTACATACCCACTAGGCAAGGACCTACCATCTAAATCGACACAGGCATCTGCCTTCCAATACGCATCATCCCCTAAAGGCCCCACTCTTTGTATTTCAAGCGTAAATTCGTCACATCTTACATCAGAAGTTACGAATACTGCAACCGCAGTTCCATTACCTTTTTCGATATGGATAAAACCGACTGTTTCACCTTGACTGTTTTCCAAATACACGTCATCAGTAGGTCTCCAGTTATCAGCATCGCCAATGGAACCTGCGCCCAGAACCATTACCAAAATACCGACGACTATTCCAATTGCTCCGAGACCTAGCATTAATTTTGTACCGGTATTCATAGCCACAGGTAAACCGCTTATGCAGATATACCTATGCCATTTCGGCTCGAAGATCTAACCAGTTATACTCTAGTCTTGAAGTCCTCAGGCTACTCAAATGGTCCGCCAAGCGCAATTCTCTATCACTGACAATCCCTCTAGTTCTCAATACTCCAACAGCCGAATGAACCGCGGAGCGAGACCTACCAAGATCTCTGGCTAATGCAGCTTGAGAGCCAGGTACATCAGAGCGAGTTAGACGTGCTACAACCGCCTGTTGTAATTCGGATAGTCCAACTGGAAGCATGGAAGCTGCACGTTCATCATCAGTTACCCCAGTGCCGATTAGAATCTCAACTTGAGCAGGCGCACCAGCATAGTAACAGGTTCGTCCATTGACTGACATCGTGGTAACAGATTTTTCTGCAATAAGAACATCCAGATGATGCCGTAAAGTTCCATTAGCCGCATCTAGTCGCCTTTGTAATTCACGAAAATGAATCCCTGGAGAGCGATTAAGAGTTGACATGATTCGAGATCGAACTGGATTTTCCCAATTCTCTCGTGGCGCTGAAAGAGTGCCTTGGGTTGCAGGAGGAACCATGCCTGGAATTAGTGCTCCGAGGCCGAAAGCACCTCCTGCCAGTGCAACTAGCCCGTCAACGACGATAGAACGCTTACTGCGCCACTGTTCTATCAACGCCATAAGTAAAATTCATGTCGTTCACCCTTTGAAGGATGCGGTTGTATGAATCAAACCTGCATCGTATTTCCAACGGTAAAAGAAATACGCCGGAAAAGCAACTATTCTGATTCTATCAATTCTTTGTGTGCCTTCATGTAAGCGACTAATGGACCAAGAAGACGACCACAGGTTCTACCATGAGTTGTTAATCTGTAAGTTACTCGAATAGGCGGCCCTTCATCTACAACTCTTTCTACTAAACCATGTTCTTGACAGGTGGTCAATTTATCAGAAAGGGTGCGAGATGAAATTCCCCTCAATAGATTTCTCAATTCATTGAAACGACGATCCCCAGCGATATATAATGCGGCTAGAATTTCTATGGTCCAGCGAGACGAGAACATCTCAAATGCATCAACAGCCGCATCAACCTCCCAGTTGATATCTACATCATCATCATAGTAATTAGCGAATATCTTTCTAATACTTCGACCGCTTCGTTGGACTTCAACAATTGACTTCTGTACTGTATTGAAATCCTTCTCAGATAGAATCATCGGCTGGCGACTCATGTGTAACAGGTTACGCACTACGTATCTAGTGTATAAAATGCACCTAAGTGCATCCACGTACTCTATGCGATTGATATAGGTGCGCCTTTTCGTTAGGTGTGAAAACTGCACCGAGATGCAATATTACACCGGAGATGGAGAAATGGATAAATGGCTAGAGGACTGGGTAGATGAGATAATGGAAAACTGGAATGATGAGGTGATCTCTTGAGTTGGAATCAAGTTAGAGAGCACCTGATTCATGGCATGGCGGCCGTAAAGGCTCCTTCTTGGTCACGCTATGCTTCTTTAGAGAAAAATTAGTTATTTGTGTAATTGGGCCTTCGCCCCTGGATCAAAGCGCTTAGCCCCTCAAAGGCGTCAGTGCTAGCAAAAATATCGCCAAGTCGCTCAAGTTCCAAGGCTAGTCCTTGTTCGAGATTATCTCCAGTAAGTACAGCGTCATTTAGTAAATCACTGGCCATTGAGAGAGCAATTGGTGCAGTTCTACTTAGTGATTTCAGTTGGCGTGAGACCATCTTATCCTCAGCCTCGAAACCTTCTGGACAATTGCCAGCCACTAGTACATCGATGTTCGCATCATTGTAGAATTCAAGCGCGAATGCAGCAGCTGGGTGGGATTCATCAGCCGGTCTTGCGGGATACTTGTTGCTTGGCTTACCCGAATCAGAAATGGCACTAACGGTTTGGTCGACTTCGCTCGGATCAACTAAATGAGTGAGAAGTCCAAGTGCTGCCGCACTGTTGGCATCTAGGAAATTTCCAGCAAGAATGGCAAATCTAGCCGCCTCGATACCACATATTCGCGGCGTACGCTGGGTACCTCCCAGCCCAGGATAAATACCGATACTGGTTTCCGGGAATCTAAATTGTGTTCGCCTCGTTCCGACTCTATAGTCGCAGGCTAGGGCTAATTCCAATCCTCCTCCAAGGGCTAATCCAGTTGTTAGAGCGATTGTAGTCTTGTTTGAATTTTCTAATTTGTTCAGAACCTCGTGACCGTTTGCTGTGAACTCATAGATATCGGGAATTGCATCCGCCTGAATCTTATCGACGAAGAATTTGACATCCGCCCCGGCCACGAAAGCCTTACCTGCCCCATCAATCACTATTGTTCTGATATCTTCACGAGAGTTGAGGGAATCTAGGGCTTTTCCTAATTGCTTGACGACAATTTCATTGAGGGCATTCATTGCTTCGGGTCTATTGATTCTAATGGTAGCAACTTCGCCCTCAACATGAGTGTCGACGTAATTAAATTCCAGAGGTTCAGTCAACTCGGCAAACCAATTGGGTAAATTGAATTCCGCCAAATCTGCGTATGACTTAGCCATTGAAACCGCCTCCGAAATCCCGAGTCGATTTGCTATTTCAAAAGGCCCACGAGCCCAACGAAGTCCAACTTTTGCTCCGCGATCAACATCTTCCATCGAACAGATTTCTTCTGCGACAATCTGAGATGAGACAGCAAATACCTGACCCATAAGACGCTGGCGAATGATCGAAGCCGCTTCATCATCGCAGTCGGTATCTTCGCCAATCTCCCACATTTCACCATCTGAGACCATTTTCCTAAGATTAGCCGCACCCGTGTAGCGGGGACAATGCAATTGTTCAGCCAAGTAATCAGTAGAATGTAAGGCAATAGGAGGTCCTGTTAAATTCATTAGTGCAAATGGCCCCATTCCTATTCGAAATGCCTTTTCTGCAACCGCATCTATTGCAGCTGCGCTAGCCACTCCTTCCTGAAGTAACAAACAAGCCTCGTTAAGCCATGGAACAAAGAAGCGGTTTACAACGAATCCAGGTCGGTCCTTGCAGATGATTACAACCTTACCCATTGTTTTGCAATATTGTTCTACGGCATCTAGAGACTGCTTCGAAGTAGTTTCAGCAGGGATTATTTCGATTAGCCTATTTTTGGCTGGATGATAAAAGAAATGTAAACCAACGAAGCGGTCTGGTCTTCCGGTCGCTTCGGCAAGAGCATTGACGCTCAACGAGGAGGTATTCGATGCGAGAATTGTATGTTCATCGCAAACTTCGTCAAGGGTCGTGAACACTACGTTTTTGATATCAAAGTCTTCGAAAACAGCCTCAATAATTAGGTCGGTATCTTTGGCGACGTTTTCGGTTCCAACAACCCCTGTTATTCTAGCTTTGATTTCCTCAGCCTCAGCCTCACGGAAGATACGCCTTTCAATTGCTTCATCAAGAAAACTAGCAATAATCGATTGACCTCGTTCAACCCATTGTTCCTCTCTGTCTACCATCTGTACATCGAATTGCTCCTGTGCAGATTTTTGGGCGATTCCGGAGCCCATGTTTCCAGCACCGATGATTGCTACACTTCCGATAGGACGCATGACTTGGCGACCAAAGACCTACCAATGAATCCACCGATTCCGGTCCTTCGGACCGATAACCGATTCACCAACACGTCGCCGAATGTACTATCAGCGCATTAGGTTGTAGGGAGCTCATGCAGCGTTCACGCCGGATGGTAGCGCTTGTTGTACTTCTTATGCTATTGTTATCAAGCCAAGTTGCAATAGCCAATAGCGGTGGCAAGTTCAATTCTTCCAGTGGCTGTAATTGCCATGGGGGTTCAGGAGCCTCCCCCACTCCATCGCATAACTTTCCTTCTTCTTATTCTCCTGGTCAAACCTATTCTCTGAGTATTGGGATGAATGGTGGAGTCTCCGGTTCTGAGGGGGGTTTCAATCTCCAAGTGTCGAGTGGAATCCTTTCAACAGGCGTCGGCATTATGAACACTCAAGTAAACTCAGCAGGAAATCAGGCAACTCACCAATTCCCTGACTATAGGAGCTGGTCTCTAGAATGGACAGCACCTTCATCTGGAAGCGGGACAGTCACCTTTTCTCTAGCAGTCTTGGCCGCAAATGGAAATGGTGCAAATTCTGGAGATGGGTGGGGAACCGTATCATTCCAATCTACTGAGAGTTCTGGTTCTACCAATACCCCTCCAGAAGCGCAATCGGTGATTTTTATTCCTAGTCAACCAACCCGTGGTACTGGTCTTGCGATAGATTACACCTACTATGATGTGGATGGTGATTCGGAACAGGGTACCCAAATCCGTTGGAAATTAAATGGCAATAATGTAGGGTCTCTAGATGACCAAACATCAGTATCTCAGACCTGGCTTGCCAAAGGGGACGAATGGACCTGTACTGTTACTGTAAAAGATGGCATAGACCAGGGAGATCCAATTACAGTTGGACCAGTTACAATAAACAATACACTTCCAATAGCGAGAAATCTTGAACTTACTCCTGAGAATCCAATTGATACTGATCAACTAGAGTTAGACTACGAGTACTTTGATCTCGACGGTGAACCACAACAGGGAACTGAGATTCGCTGGTATCTGGATGGTGCTAGAATACCTGAGTTGGATAATGAGGACAGGGTCACTCCACTGATGATTCGTAGCGGAGATCAATGGGAAGCCTCAGTCAAACCTCACGATGGTGATGAGTTTGGGGAAATCGTGTACACAGGAGTTGTAGTGATTGGTTCTTCGAATAATCCACCTGTTGCCACAGTGTACGTTTCTCCGGTTGGTAACGCTCGCACTGACGACGCATTAGTGGTTAACGTAGGATGGACAGACCCAGATGGCGATACGGTTCAATCTACAGAGATTCGTTGGTTTAGGGACGGCACCCAAGTATCCGCCTACAATGACCTAACTGCGGTTCTTTCCGAATCAACCTCTAAGGGTGAAACTTGGAACGCCAGAGCAAGGGTCAGTGATGGCTTATTGTGGTCTTCCTGGGTTGAAAGTGAGGACTTGATAATTCTCAATACTCCTCCAAAAGTCACTTCGATTGAGATGTTGCCTTCAGGGAAACTAACTACCTCAATGACTCTCAGTGTTATTTGGGAACAAAGTGACGCCGACGGAGACTCAGAGACAAATAGTCAAATTCGTTGGTGGGTTGATGGTGAATGGGTAAGAGAATACGATGGAATGGCTGAGATTCCAGCCTCTGAGACTGTCAGAGATCAGAGTTGGTCTGTACAGGTTGTTCCTGGCGACGGAGATGACTTAGGAACCTCAATGAAAACCTCCTCAAGACAGATTGAGAATGGGGCTCCCGGTAACATGCAAGTCCTTCTTGGAAATGGCGAAAGTGGATTTACAGGAGAAGCAAGCGAAATGCCCTCTCCTCCAACATTACCTGCAGACGCTCTAAACACATTGGTGGTTCACGCTACGGCTACAGACCTAGATGGAGAACCAGTTTCATTCGATATCTCTTGGTCTCGAAACGGTTTCTCCGTGCCAGACTTAGAGGGCGCTTGGAGCATAACAACAGATAGATTAGAACCGGGGCAAACTTGGATTGCGACTGTTACAGCAAGTGATCCGTGGGGGTTATCGACAATATTGGAAGCAGAAATCGAGATCGCTAATGTTCCACCCACGGCAATGATATCGACATCTCCTGAACCACCTATTGCTGGCGCATTTATCACACTCGATGGTTCGATGTCGATAGATCTTGATGGAGAAATTATCCATTACATGTGGGATGTAAATGGAGACAGTTTAACCGGCGAGATAGTCAATGTACAGTTGGGAACCGGTTCTCATTCTGTAATGCTAACTGTCGTCGATGATATGGGAGAAACCGGTACGAGTATGTCATACATCACATTTGGAGATGTGACTACGGTAAGTGGCCTTACAGCGACACTCTCTGGTAGTGAAGTCGATTTATCCTGGGAATGGACGGAGGGAGAAACTAATTTCCGAATTTATCGCTCAAGTAGCCCCTTCACCTCGTTAGGACAAGATGCAAATGGAGAAGCATTGCTAACCAACCTAGAAGCGGTTGGAGAGACAACTGAGCTATTTTGGAGTGAGACAGCTCCTGTTGCTTCTAACCTGTATTATGTAGTAACTGCTGAAGTTAGTGGACTCGAAGTTTTGTGGCTATTTGAAATGGAAAATACCGCGAGTGTAGATGCTTCCGAGGCTCCTAAATCGATTGATATAGAGCCTACTGGGTCAATTTCCTCGATGTCTTTACCAATGACGATAATCATGCTACTGGTGGGTCTTGCGAGTATCGGAATAACCGTCTTCGGCCGAAGGAGGGATGCCTGATGCGCGGTAGAATCCTCACTCTTGCAACAATTACTCTAATCCTAATTTCCACGCAAGGGACGGTGGCCAATCCTGGCGGTGAAGGCGATGGAAACAGAGACTTTGTTTGTGGTGGTTCTTGCCACGGAGATCCTACTCTGAGTGCCCCTTCCACAGCAACGATATCGATAACATCTGGAAATACCGCATTCACAGGAACTGCCTACCAATTCGATACAACGATTGAGATTGACATGATTTCGCATTCCAGAATACTGGGTGTCTTCCTTCTTTCTTCGATTAATGGAAATGGAGACAATCCTGAAGATCATGGTTGGAATATTATTCAGGATCCATCTGGAACGACTGTAAATTATGTTGAAGTCATAGTTCCAACAAATGGTGTTGTTAGCCTAAGTTGGGTTCTTACAGCACCCGAAGAAGTAGGTGATGGAGATTTAATCGTAGCCATTCATCACGGAGCAGGATACGAAGGCCTTGCCTATCTGGGAGTATCGGAACCACACTCAATTTCAATTGATCCGGTACCTGCTAACCTACCTGGGTTTGCCCTCGATTGGAGTGCACCAAATTACCGAGTTACAGGTGATACATCTCCGGTTATTGTGCTAACTCAGAATACCACAGAAATTTCTGTCGAATGGAAATTAGAAGGAGAATCAGTTTCCCATCCTGCAACTGTCGAAGCTGGAGCTGATGAAGAATGGTTAGTACATTTACCTGCGACCATGGGGGATGGAAGAATTGTCTATCGGGTAACTACCTCAAATGGAGAGTTCGATGTGATTCAGCCTTGGCTGACGATGGGGACTATTCCACCCGAATTCGATGGTAGTTTGATGGGGGCTAGAGCTCAAGGCTTTGCAGGTGCGTTCATCATAATCGCACTTCTGGTGAGTCTGCAGGGGCTGTTACAACCATCCCGAAGAAAGGACGATTTGGACCAAACACGAGAAGTGGAGGCAGCCGAGGAAGCACCTGCCGAATCAGTAGTTGATGAACCAACAGTCGACGAAGATGCGGCATATCGAGCACGTCTTCTGAAGTACGATGAACACCCTGGTTTGCTTTGGGATCCGGTTGATGAGGAATGGGTTGACGATCCGGATTACGGAGGTGATGAGTAATGTTTTCTCAGACCTTACATCACCTAGTAGTTGGTCTAACAACAGGCATTGCTACTCTCGCTTGTCTATGCGCCATAGCCGCTTGGGTATCAAATTACTTTGTAGGGGCAAAGAATGCTCGCGCTCATCTCGACATTGCATCTTACATTGCCGCAATCGCAGCACTCCCTCTGCTCCCTATCGCAGTTCTTTCTGGCACAATGGCGATGTCTGACCCAGCTAGTGATGCAATGAGTTACAACAAATTCCTCTTTGCTGGATTAACAACTGGATTCCTTGCTTCCATGGTAATCGGACGCTGGAGATTTGGTCCAGGAGTTTGGAATGATTCTAGGCTTTCACTATTGCAAGCAATTTCAGCAATTGGAGCACTTGCAAGCATAACGGTTCTGGGTTCTATCGGTGCAAAGATGACTCTTGGCGAATCAACTATGGATGTCCTACCTTTTTGGCCAAAATTCGACGATTCAGTTGTAGTTAACGAATGGCTTTCTGTAGTCTTACTTCTCCTTGGAATAGTCGCAATGGTAGTAGCATTCAGACTCGGCCCTAAGACCGAACGAATTTCTTCGGATTAGTCTCGTGGCTCGTCCTCATCAGGAGTATTCGACTCTTCTTCCAACTCCTCTGAATCGTCATCTGAATCGTCATCTGCCCAATTACAGTCATCCGATTCGGCATGTTCCTCACACCAATCGTTTTCGTCCCAATCATCCTCATGCTCATCGTGATGAATGGGCACCCCCATTTGCCTCAACATCATATCTGAACAGGAATCCACTAGAGGCTCAAGCCCCATCAGTAACTGAGACATTGCAGCGTGGCTGATGAATGTCGTTTCCATGTTATCATTTTCATCATAGGTGACAATTTCGAATCCTTCTTCACCTTCGCTAACGTCTCCTATATTCTCCCAGAATGTCGAGTATACATTATTGTGACACCACATTTCTGCCATTTCGACTCGGATTTCTGGGGGAACTTGCATCTGAATCGGACCTCGCATGTCTCGGTCTTCTTGACCGCGTCGCTGGTCCATTTCTCGCATGTCAGCGTCATTAACCCTGATTCTGTTTTCAAGCATCATGCCCCTCATCTCTTCACACGCCTCCATGTCTCCTTCACCGTCATCACAGGCTATTTCCAGACTGGCCATATCTTCGCTGATATCTCCTTCCATCCTATCGTTTCTAAGTCGGTTGTTTTCTTCTTCACGATCACTTGCTGTGTTAGAATCGACATCTTCGCCGCGATCATTTCCATCTGATAGCCTATCCTCTCCAGCGTCGCCAAGCACTCCGCTTCCGAATATCACCGAAGCGAAAAGTAGCATTCCGACAGCAACTGCAAGTTGACTGGCTCGTTCGTTGTTATTCATCGACTCATCATCGACCATGTTAAACGGCCGTTACTACCTAAGGTATGAACGGTTCGTTCTTTCGTTTGAATTCAGTCTATGGATTATTGAGTTCCTCGAATATCCCAAAGATACGCCTAGCATGAGCATCAGGGGATAGATCTAATTCTGCAATTTTTTGTCTTCCAGCCTCAGCCCATTTCTTTTTCACATCGCTGTCCAGTGCTTCGTTTAGAGCCTCTTGCCAAGCCATTATATCGTCACGAGGAAGAAGTCGTCCATTGACTCCATCTTCAACCGTATCTTGGAATCCTCCTTCATCTACAAAGAGGGCTGGAGTTCCGACAGCAAAGGCTTCTATTGGTGTAAGCCCGAAAGGTTCTCCATGGGCCATACTAACAATCGCTACGGAGCGGCGCATTAACCCAGTTAATTGTAGGTTAGATAGACGAGGTGGTGTCCATAATTTGACACCTCTGGCATTAGCGTGGTCGTGAAGGCCCTCGACTTCTTCGAAAACACCTCCACCGACTAGAACTAATCCGAAGCCGCTTCCTGCCAACATGGAGATAGTTTCCCAACCCCCTTTCACCCAGCCAGCATGACCAATCGTAGTTACCCATGGTGGGTCGGGCAATTCATCAAGGTCAATCCATGCTTGGTTCTCTTCTTCAGTTGCTTCCGGCGTGAATTCGGAAAAATCCACACTGGGATGAATAAACTCAGAATCACAACCATATACGGTTTGGATTCTTTCAGAACTGTAATTTGAATTACCGTTAATTTTTGATTTTGGCCGCTTAAGGAAAGCAGAGACTACCCTCCTGTCATCACGTCTTGCCTTAGAAAGAGCAAATCTAGTCAGTGATAGATTACGCCTTGGTTTTCCATCCACTCCAAGATGAAGAACATCTTCGTATAGACCGCGGTGAGGCTCTAACATGTGTAGATGGAATGGAGTTTTCTTTGGCACAAGGCGGATCAATCCTAGGGAACCATCTCCACTAACAAGATGAACTGCATCCGTACTTGCTAGGACTTCTTTTAGTCCAGCAATTCCCTTCCAAGCCTTTGTTGAACTTCTTAGTTCTGTATTCCATATTCTAGACCATGTTCCCGATTTTTGTTGCCAAGAAATTTTTGGCTTAAGTAGAGGAATTGAATTCTCTCTACAACATTGTTTGAGTTCTCTACTTGATTGTAATGTTGCCATTGTTACATCAAAATATTTCGTCAATGCTGGTAAATTTCTGATTAAATCACGCTCAGCTCCTCTCATTGCTTCAAAGGTACCTTTGGCGACTAATAGGCTCGGTTTTTCCACTTGAGTCTCTGTCAATTCGATTCCTCCAGGACTCTTCTATACACTGCGAGTACATCTTTTGTTATGACAGGCCACATGTAGGACTTTGCGGCTTTGTGGCCCGCCGTTCCAAGATTATCCAATTTCTCCTGACTAGTAGAAATTAATCGCTTCATAGCATTGGCTAGTTCCATGGGATTTCCAGCCTCTACTGAGAATCCAGCTCCTGGCTCGGTAACTAATCGGCCGAGGTCGTTCACATCAGCCATGATTACTGGAGCGTTGGCATACATCGCTTCAAGCATAACAGTTGGAAGACCCTCGAAGCGAGACGGGATTACTATACCTGTAGAGTTCTCAAGTAGCCAACGCTTTTCTCCCTCGCTGACTAGTCCCAATCGATGAATTGCTTGATTTTGGTCAGAATTTTCGATACGTTCTGTTAACCAATCACCGAGTTCCCCTTTACCAGCAATTGCTAGGTCGAATCCAGAATCAGAATTTTTCACAAGTAAGTCCCAAGCATCCATTAGAACGTCAAGGCCTTTTTGTTCGCTTAGTCTTCCGATAAAAGTCAGTAATTTTCTGTCTCCAAGGTTAACCAAAGCGGTTGGTCTTTCTGCTTCCTCATCTATGGCTGAAAATCCATTTGGAATAACATCAATATGACCCTTAACTCCCTTACTTCTGAGAAGTTTCTCAAAGTAATCTGTTAGTACAATTCTTGCCTCACTTGAATGCAAGGTTTTCCTGCCCTGCATAGACCATCTGATCGATTTTACCGAATTAGCTATTAATCCATGTTTGATGTAGTCATTGTGGTAGGTAGTTACTACTGGAACTCCTGCACTGCGAGCCATTTTTAGCGATTTTCTAATTAATACAGGAAGTGTATCATGTAGGTGCACGATATCGAATTCTTCCATAGATAATCCATCTAGAGAAACAACCGGATCAACTCCCGCAAGTATTCTGCTAGGGGATAGACGAACGACATTGATACCTCCCCTTTGGAATTGTTTTGAGTCATGTTCTGGAACATCGGCACACCAGACTGTAACCTCATGGCCCAAATTGACTAATTCTCGACCTAACATTTCCACATGTTGGTCTCCACCGCCAACATGAGGCCAGAACCATACATGGACGATTAGCACGCGCAGAGGCGTGCCCTCAGTCGAGGCCATTGTACCTCTCCCAGTTCCTGTTCTGATAAACGGCGCGGAACTCCTGACACTGCAATAATTGGCTAATTACGTTCATTCACAACCCGCTTAGGTCATATTCTCAGACTATTTCCTACAGTCGATGAAGAGGCTCCTCCTAGCAACCAGTGAGCCTGAGGGAGAGGAGTCATATGGGCACCTTATGATTGCCGATGCTCTCAATCGAGCAAGGGTGCCTTTCTGGACAAAGGCTGCAACAGTAAGGAGTACTTCTGAGTTAGATGCAGCCTTAGCAATAGGCGGAATCGATTTGGTTCATTTTGTAGACCCTACGGCAGCCTCATTTGCAAGAATAAATCGATCATATCCTGCAGTAGGATCCTTGTTTGTTGATAGCCCGCCTCTATCTTCTCGAATGACCGATGACTTGGATTTACTAGATTTGGTGTTAGTGGAGTCTGAAGAATTATCATCCAGTCTTAAATCTGAAACTCTTGAAATAGGAACTTGTCTCGATGTTGACGCATTTTCTCCGGAATCAAATCCCAAACCTAGAGAGTTCCTAAAACCGTTCGATGATGAATCAAAAATGCTGATAAGTATTGGAACAGATTGCGATTTGCAAGAATTAGTTACTGAATTAGATCATGAGGTAATTTCTGATTGTAATTTTGTTATGATGCAGTCGAATGAAGTACAGCAATTATTTGATCAACCAGACCGGATAATCGCACTACTACAACATTCGGAAGTGTTGATGATAGCTGAAGGTAATCCATACCATCCTAATCTTGTCCTTCACGCTTCTGCATCTGGTTGCCCAACTCTGAACTGTAATTCTGAAGATCCACGTGAATGGATTGAACAATTTGTGCGAATTCATAGGGATTGGACAAGGGCAGGTAAGGTACCAAGATTTCCTGATGAGAATGCTATTGAAAATATACGAAAAACCAATGGATTGAGAGCCTACGGGCATAATTTAGCAGAAGTATACTCTCGATTCTAAATATACAACTCATTAAAAGCCGATTACATCACGCTCGCATGTGCTTTCTGTAGAGGATCTAAGAAAGGGCTTTGGCTCTGGTAGGAGACGTCTAGAAGTACTGAAAGGAATCAATCTGAAAGTCGAAAAGGGAGAGCTAGTCAGTCTGATGGGCCCCAGTGGATGTGGAAAGAGTACTCTTCTGAACATCATTGGTGGTCTACTTGAAGCAGACTCTGGAAGAATAAGTCTTGAGAATTTTGATTATGGTACAAAGTCTCCAAACAAAGTAGTCGATGTCAGACGGAATGGTGTAGGTTGGATTTTCCAAGATTTCCATTTAGTCGAGCGATTGAGTGCCCTTGACAACGTTGCCTTCAGCTTGGAACTTTCTGGCATGTCGGCAAAGGAAGCAGAAGATAGGGCTTGGACAGCCTTGGAAAGAGTCGGTCTTGGAGATAGGATGGAATTCATTCCAGACCAACTATCAGGTGGCCAACAACAAAGGGTAGCAGTTGCTAGAGCGATATCAGGTTCTAGACCACTAATTCTTGCTGATGAGCCTACAGGTAATCTCGACGTAAAGAGTGGAGAAGAGATACTAGACTTATTCCAAGATCTGTGCAAGAACGACGGAATTTCTGTACTGATGGTAACCCATGACCCCGTATTAGCCTCAAGAGCAGACAGAATGTTGCTCCTCAAGGATGGAGTTACCGCAGCTTCTGACATACGTTCTGCATGGGGAATAGAGGAGTTGGAGTCATGAACCTAGAGTCTATGATTTCAGAAGTCCTACCGACTATGTTATGGGCTTGGATTTCTGTTGGATTCTTCATATTAGGTATACACACCGCTATCAAAAATTATCGATGGTGGTACAACCTAGCAAAGAAAGCGGCTAGCCCTAATCGAGCAGGAACATTAGACCAGGCAATGGATAGATTGTCTCTTTCAAATCGCTTGAAAAGGTGGTTTCAAACCTTAAAAAATCGGTGGTTAGCCGCCCCAAACAACATCTCAATGGCTCTCAAGAGTGCTTGGAGGGCTCGTGAAAGAGGCCTAGCAATTTTTGCTGGCGTATTCCTTTCTTCACTTGTGATTACAACTGTCCTCGCTTATGCTGTAGGATTGAATCAGGGATTCTTTCAGTTCTCACTTGAAGGTGAAGTATTCGATGCTAAGTTAGACTTCCAAGAAGACCCGGGTGGAAGTTGGGATGGAAGGACAAACAATTCTGAACTTTGGGAGTCATTCTGCGATGATATGACGGCAATGGAAGAATTTTCTGATTGTAGCATTGTCTACGGTAGACAAGGTGTGCGAATCAATGGTTTCTTTGACGATAGTTTTGCTGTCCCTCAGCCTCTCAATGTGGTTTCAGCCACGGGAACTTCGGCCGATTGGGGTAATGTTAGTTGGGAATATCCCGAGGCTTTCGAAAACGGCCCTCCAATAAATGACGGTAGAACAATCCGGTTTTATGGTTCTGGAATTTGGGATGGTGATCTTGCTGATAGACATGCTAAGTCAGTGATTTTTGGTGAATGGCCAGCAAGTGCAGCCGATGCAGAAACTAATCGTTCAGTCATTCTTCCATCAAAAATAGCCAGTGCAGCAGGAGCAGAGGTCAATGAGATAATTTCAACCCTAACATTCTCTTACATCAACGGAACTTACACGTTTGAACAATTCCAGAAGGCATTCGATGAATGTCAAGGCACACTGGACAATAATTTGGAGGTTGGTCGAATTTATTGTTTGGAAACTTTCAATGTTACGAACCTGAAAGTTGCCGCAATCTATGAGGAAGGAGATTTTGCAAACCCAACTTTGCTATTCCACCCAGTAATGGTCACAGATTCTGTTCTAAGCGAAGAACAAAAATTGGTTCTGATGCAGAAAGACCATGCGTATCTTGGAATAGCTGTAGATAGGAATCAACTTCCAACAACATCCACCAGAGATGCTACAAATTGGCTCAGCAACCTAAAAGAAAACTTGGAGAAAGTGAAAGCCGACGTAACGGTAATCAATCCAGCTACTAACGAAAGTGAAGTCTTCGAAGATCAAACAATTCCTCGATTATTTGTTGTAGGCGCTTGCTCAGATCAAATTACAGACGAAGTTCTGAGGGATGTTTCTGCTGGAAATACCAACGTTACCTGTGGGGATGAAGGTGATTTTGCATTAATTTCCGTAGAGTACAATGATTTGATTTCTGGTACCATAACATTCCTCAATATTTTCCTTGGAATAATCCAGGTATTCGATTACATCCTAGTAATTCCAATTGTTGCACTATCTTTCGTAGTTCTTGGATACGGTCTGGTATTGTCCTTAGAGCAGCGGAGGAGAGAGGTTGCAATTCACCGTGTAATTGGAGGTTCGGAAGCAACCTTGACAAGAATGATGGTTATCGAAATCTACGCAATTGGCTCCATCGCATGGGCCATGGGATTCATTCTTGCTTCTTGGGCTGTAGAGATTGTATTACGGGCTGTTGGATTCCTTCGATTTACTGATTCTGGCGACGTAGATGTAAATCCAATACTCAGTTTTCTCTCAACTTGGGTTGTGGCTCTATTGACTATTGGAATCGCGTACTATCTTGGAAATAGACGTACAAAGGAATTCCTCAACATAGAAATTGATGAAGGAGTTAGAAGAATTACTAGGCAGAGAGAGCCGTTCTATCTATTGCATTGGGCCCTTTTCTTCCTTGGTTCCCTTGCTTTCATTGAGAGTTGGATACAATCTAATGGAGGTTTTTGGATATGGGGCGGTTCAGGAATATTCACCAATTTTATCCTCAATGCAATCCTACTCTTGCTGGGTCCATTCTTCCTCTGGATTGGAGGGGCTCTGGTACTTTCCCAAATAGGGGCAGCGGGACCTCAAATACTCAATCGACTATTGGGTTGGTCTCCAGCGATTTCCGATATTCGCCGAGGTTTGAGTGGCTCCGGATCGAGCCAATCTGTTAGCAGATTATCCCTAATCCTTCTTCTAACGTTGTCAATAGTTACACTCGCTGCGGTACAAGGGCATACCGGAACCCTCGTGGATGAAAGGACAACAAATGCCCAAAATGGTGCTGATTTGAAGATACAATTCGATACAGCACTTACCAAGGAAGAAGCAAGTAGCATAGTGAATCAATCGATAGCAACGATTGACGATAACGACATCCAAGATATATCATCAATGACATCAATCGGTACGATATTCACTGAGACAAAAGACGGTGGAGTTCCTCTATTGACGTGGGTTGTATTCGATGACCATGAAGACACTTTAATTTGGGATATTCAAGCTATTCCGGGTAGTGATATTTCAGCTATGGCTGATACTTGGAGTGAAGCTGGATACACAGCCGGACAGTTAGCAATTGATTCCTTAGACGATCCGATTGTTGGAACCTCAATGACAATCGTCTACACAAGTTACGAGTTAAACGCTTTCGGAATACCTGAGGCCACTGGTAGTTCAGAGGCCACAATCAGTTACTCAGGAAGGCATCGATGGGTGCCCGGTTATTCAGCAGCAGAAACTAACTCGGTAATCGTAATTGGTGAAGGTACCTACCGACAATTGGTTGGTAATACGACTGCTGATAGTTACAAATCATCGTCTTGGATGTTTGAATTCTGTGACCAAAGTAATGATGGATGCAAAGATGCTCTGGAGACCCTGAGTGCTGATCTTAGCAGTAAAGAAGGAATAGTATCGGCCTCAGATTGGTCAACTGCTCACGAAGATAACGAGAGAAACGGAGGGCTAATTTTCGGAACTCCTGGATTACTCAGTATGATGTTCGTGGTTGCAGCATTGGCTTCAATTGCATCTGCCTTCGTATTCCTTTCTCTAGTGCTTACTCAGAGAAAGAGAGAACTAGCAATTTTACAGGCGATAGGAGCAAGCCCTAATCAGGTGGTTCGCTTAGTTCTCTTCGAAATTATGTCTATTCTATTGGTCAGCATGGTTCTTGGAGTAACGCTTGGATTGGCGGTCTCAGAATCCTTCAACGGATTCTTCGGAGTCTTCGGATTCATATTCCAATTGTTCCTTGGACAAAGTGCTCCAATAAATCGAGATCTTGTATGGCCTTGGTTGGAGATTATAGCAGTCAATGGATTGGTTCTAGTTGCTGTGGTAGGCTCTCTACTATTCACTACTCGCAGAGCCTTAGATTCGGATTTGGCTACCGTACTGAAGGGGGAGTGAGGTAATGGACTCAGAACAAGAAATACTCCGCGCTAACTCGCTTTACCATATCTACGAATCCAATGCCGAGGATGGTAATGTAGTCGCACTCAGAGGTCTCAGTATGACCATGTATGAAGGAGAAGCAGTGGCAGTAGTTGGACCCTCAGGTTCTGGAAAATCAACATTGCTAAAGTGCCTTGGAGGTCTGATGAAACCCTCTGCTGGTTCAGTTGAATTGGGTGGCAAGAGAATGACTAGACTTACCGGATCCGACTTAGTTAAGTTGAGACAAGAAACGGTCTCATTTATTTTCCAAGATTCGAACCTCTTGCCTCACCTTAATGCAATCGATAATGTTGCTCAGCCTCTTATTCACCAAGGTGTTTTAGCGAGGCCTGCTAGAAAGAAGGCACTTGCCTTGTTGGAGAGGTTAGGTATGGCTGAGAGAGCCTACGGAATGCCCGAAGAACTCTCTGGTGGAGAACAACAAAGGGTTGCTATCTCACGTGCCTTGATTACCGATCCTAAACTAATTTTGGCGGACGAGCCTACAGGTGCTCTTGACCCAATTACAAGTCGAGAGGTTCTAGATTTATTCAGACAATTGCATAAGGAAGAGGACGTTGCATTTTTGCTTGTAACTCACAATAGAGAGGTTGCTTCCTTCTGTGAGCGTTCGCTTGAACTGCGTGAAGGCCGCTTCATTGCACAGCACGGAACCGATGTGGACATTGGTGACTTGTCGGATTCAAGAGAATTAATCGTAGATGATTCAGGAACTGTCTCTCTGCCTCCTGATATTTTACTGAAGATAGGGGGCCCTGGTAGATTTGAGATGAAAGAAATCGAAAGGGATGTAATGAATTTCGAAAGAGTCGATGAAGAGAAGGTCGAAGTTACTTCAGAAAACAAATTCGTACTTTCGCCAACATGTCCTGCTTGCAAGCATGAATATGGAGAAAGTGAAGAACAGCAATGTCCTTCCTGTGGTTCTAGCAGGCCTATGGTTCAAGCTTGACTGGATAATTTGAGGCAGATTAGCCCCATCGTTGATAGTGAACTAACCCACCCCTAGGTCCGATGGACCTAGTCCTAGTAGCCTCGTTCCTGCTATTCATGTGTGCCTTTGCTGGCGTTGGATTAGCCAGCATGTGGGTCAAGGAAGATACGACCGATGACTATCTTGTTGCAGGTCGTGGAATGCATCCTGCATTGGCCGCTTTATCGGCGGTTAGTACTTGGAATTCAGGATACATGTTCATTGGTTTCATTGGTTTTACCTACACGATGGGATACTCGATTATTTGGATTGGTCTTGGCTCGATGATAGGTCAAATTGTTGCATGGGTTTGGCTCTACAAGTTCATTCAGCAGTCGGCGAAGGAAAGGGATGTTCGTTCGCTGTCATCTTTGGTTTCCAATGTAACAGGTTCACCTGAGGCAAAACTTGCTGCTATTCTTTCAGTTCTATTCCTAGCAGTTTATGCTGCGGCCCAACTAACCAGCGGAGGAAAAGCACTCTACGTCATGTTAGGATGGTCAGAAGTGATTGGAATTCTGATTGGATTTGTCCTAGTGGTCGCTTATTGTTATGCGGGCGGGATTCGCGCATCAATCTGGACAGATGCCGCTCAGTCTAGTGTGATGATAATTGGTTCAAGCTTACTATGTTACGTTGCTATGCAAGAGGTAGGTGGGATTTCTGGTTTACATGATGGGCTGGAATCCCAAAATGCGAATCTAACTAGTATGGTTCCAGCCGACCTAAACTTTGGAGTAAGCCTGTGGATATTCGCTTTCTTCCTAGGTGGGCTAAGCGTTGCTGGGCAACCACAGGTGGTGACCCGAGTCATGACCTTAGCAACCGATCAAGATCGAAAGACAGCAATGCTGTGGTTCTTCGCATGGCAAACTCCTTTCCTACTGATAATGGTCATCATAGGATTAGCTAGTCGGGTAGTGTTCACTGGAGCAGATTTTGATCCAGAACTTGGATTACCAATGCTAGCGATGGAGACCCTAGGGCCATTTTGGGTTGGCCTAATTCTAGCTTCAATATTCGCCGCTACAATGTCAACTGCGGATAGTCAGGTGCTCGCCTGTACTGCTGCATTCACTGACGATGTGATGCCACAAATTAGCCAAGATCACAAGAAAACTAAGATTGTAACGTTGGTAATAGCGGCCTTTGCAACAGCGATTTCGATATTCGGATTGTATGTCCCCGGCGGAGATTCTGTATTCGCATTGGTAGTTCTCGCCGTCTATGGCTTAGGTTCTATTTTCGTCCCGATTTTGATTATTAGATGGGCTGGTTATGAGCCAGATACAAACCATACTATGGCAATGATGTTAGCAGCATTGTTCACAGTGATATTGTGGTCAGTCAGCGGATTTGGTGATGATATATTCCCATCCGTTCCAGGGATGGGGGCTGCTTTCATTACCCACTTTTTGATGAATCAGTTACGTAGTTCGGATATTTCTCCACTAGGTCGATTCGACTTGCCGGATTTCAAGACAATAGGAATCGGTGCACTCGTAATACTAGCCCCAGTGACGGTTGTCGAAGCAAGCTATATTTTCGCTGGCCCAGATTCTTTAGAATCTGATGGAGGCCCCTCTGGAGATTGGTTGGTAGAGGCAAGTTTTGGTAGTGAGCAATTAGCAGATGGCATCGATTACGTAAATGATGGTCAGACACTAACCGTAGAGATGCATACAGACGCTATTGATGATTCAGAAGATCTCAATATTGTCGGTGTTAGAGTAACCCTGACATATTCTGAAGACGAAACCAGTTCTGGTTTGGGTTGTAACGCTCCAGGTGCATCAAATCCAGACCCCGATACAATAACTGGAACTGTAGTTCACAACGAACACAATACATCAGCGAGTGGTCAAAATTCTGGCACCGGTGTATCATCACATATCGTTGAAGTCGAATGGTTCAATGCTTCTATGATTGGAAACGTTAGTGGCGTATCTAAGTCCGATATCAATAACGGACTAGACGTTGGTGATGCCGGATTGGGAGTATACACTCTTGACGTTACTGTAGTTGTTGATTCTGGTGGAGGTCTTGGATGTTCACATACAGACGATGGCGAAGAGGTCGAGTATTTGGTCGAACTAATCACCCTTGATTATTCGATTACTTCGGCCTGAAAAGGTACTCAATTTCGACCATGTTAGTTCTGACCCCGCAACTGCTCGACTTGCCCTTGTAGTTGGCTAATCTGTCTATTCTTCCTGATTACGAAAAAGTAGATTGGAATTGCTATAATCAAGATAATGAAAATAAGCAGAGGAATTATCAAAAAAATTGTCAACATTGCGCCTGCTTCTGCCACAAATATACTTGGATGGTTCAAACCATTAACATATTCCCGTCAAGCGTACAGATTCTACTACCAATCAATCATTTTCAACCCAATTGCAAAACTCAAGATTACTATCATTGCAAATATCAAAAAACCCAAACCCGATTCAGAATTTGCAGGTCCCGCCACTAGGTATAGT
>DAMG01000070.1:0-1402 GCA_002497025.1 Euryarchaeota archaeon UBA126 | reverse complement strand
GTCCCGCCACTAGGTATAGTATAGCAATTAATAATGTGAAAATAGAGCCAATTATAATCAGAATAATTCCGAGTACTTTCCGAATCGGTCTGGGTATCAATTCTAACAATAAATCTAAAATCACAACATTCCCTAATTATTAGAGTTTACAACCCTTTTCCCTGCGGCACGATTATTCCTACTCGTAAATTTCTGTTGGAACGGTACCCTTTGATTCGGGAAATTTTCCTATTTCTGACCAACAATAACCAAAGTTCCAGCCCAATTTTCTTTGGCGCCATATTGATAGAATTCAATATTAGAAAATCCTGCATCTTCGAATCCTTTGGCCCACTCTTGAATTGATAGAGTAGTCATGGAAACTCCAAGGGATTCTGACCAAGATAAGCTACTGGTATTTTCAAGATAATGATCAATTCCAATCGCTAGTATTCCATTTTTATTTAACCAGTTTTTGTTTAATTCAGATAGGAATTTCAATGGATTCTTTAGGTAATAGAGGAATTCCATACTAATTACCAAATCTACCTTTTCATCAGGCGCCCAATCTGGTAGTTTCTGACAAAAATAATCTCCATCCGAGTCAATACTTTTTGCCTTAGCAATCATTGATTCTGAACCATCGATTCCTGTACACTGAAGACAGTTATCGAATGTATTCAATTTTCTAACCAACCATCCATTTCCACATCCAATATCGATTGCTGAAAATTCACCGTTTAGTTTCGGTATTGATTTTGTTATCATAAATTCGACACTCGGTGCATGACCAGTTTCCATCCCCTCGTCTTTTCCCATCTCTGCCCAAGAGCTGAACAAATCAACAGCCGAAATTTTCCCCATGTTTTCTCCCCTAAAATTCAGTATTTTATTTTGAGTGAGGAGATTTCTTTTCAAAAATTAGGAATATCCTTCAGTACAACCCGACATTCTCTACATCGATATCTTCCATTTCCTCTTCTTGACCTGAGATGCTTTCTTTCACATGATGGGCATAACCAGAACCACTTCGCTCTTTTTTCAAGTAGCATTTTTGAGAACGATTTACCCAATTCATTTGCAGAATAATCGGGCCACAGAGCCTCGACACGTCTGAATTCTTTACCATGATTTGAATATCCTAAAGCATGCAAATACTCGTGATAAAGCAAGAATTTAGCATACCTTTCCCAATATGGAGTTAGACTTTCAGGGTGAATATCGATACATCGAACATCAGACGGCTCAACTAACCCAGTTTTTTTTACGCCCTTATTGTATCTACAGATTGCATGTAATCGAGTAGCATTTCTTCTCAAGAGACCAAGCGATATTTGATGTAAATCTGCGATTTTTAGATGGGATATTTCAGGTATCTCAGCCATTACTGAGATTACTTCTGAGGACCATTCATCAAGTTGCG
>DAMG01000097.1 GCA_002497025.1 Euryarchaeota archaeon UBA126 | reverse complement strand
GGTAGCCACAAGGCATTGATAGAAGTTGAAGGGCAAACTCTTGTCCAGTTAGTTTGCAGTAAATTGGAAAGTGCGGGTCTTTCTGTAACCGTAGTTACCCGTAATTCTCTAAAACAAAAAATTCAGAATTTACTTCCCAATGTTAGTACCGTAGTGAATCCAAATCCTGAATTGGGTAGAACAGGAACTATTCAACGCGGGATTGAATCAATTGGCACTGGACCCCTGTTGATCATCCCAGTAGACCGACCTGGATTTAGCCTAGAAACTATCAATTTACTTTGTAAAACAAACACCACAACCATTCCAACCTACGAACAAAAAGGTGGACATCCGATTGCAATAACTTCTCAGGACTGTGAGAATATTTTGCAAGCAGAACCTGATATTCCATTACGTGAACTAATAAGTCCTGAAAGGATGCATGTAGAAGACCCTCATCTACATCTAAACATAGACACTAAACAAGATGTTAAGCAACTAATCAAGGTTGCAAAGCATCTGTAATAGAGGGATATTGACCCATCGCCCAAAGAAATACCAAACCCACAATAATTGCTGGAAGGGTGGTGTGTATTGTTGCCCAGATGGATGCAACCTTGTGCCTAACCAATAGAGGGAAAAGGGCGTCTCCATCTTGAGAAATGGCATTTGCAACTAAAGCTGGAAAGGAGATGATCCCCTCGACATATGCAGTAATTGCGATGATTTGAGGCCCACATCCAGGGATTAGTCCAATAGTTGCCGCAACCAAAACTGCACCTACGCCGGAACCATGTTCAGACATATCTGATTCTTTAATTCCAGACAATAACATACCGAACTCAAATACGAGGTACGCAAGCAGAACCCAAAAAGTAACGAATGCTGTTTCTGAGGCTGCATGAACCATAGTTTCGTCGAGTGAATTGAGTTTATCTCCAATAGTGGCTTCAGTATCATCGGCAAAGAAATTCTTAGATGAAACATAGAGAATAATGGATAAAGAGGTCCCAATGAATCCTACCCAAGTGACTATCCCATCTCGAGTTGTTGGGTCCCAAACTAACTCAGGCGAGTATTCTGGATCTTGTGCATACCAACCGAGAAGTAAGATTGCAAGACACAAACCCACTGCGGTTACCAACCACCAGATTCTGTAACCTTGGTGTAAGACACGATATCCCCAGCCCTCTGGAATCTCCCTGGGTAGATTTTCGATTAGCGAATCTTCACCCTCCATTGCCTTTGCAACTTCTTCGCCTAATGGCTCATCAGTACCAAATTTAGGGCCGAAGCGACCTAGTGGAGTTGTTGGTGTAACCTCTATCGAATCTACACCATACCCCCATAATACACCGACAACAAAGGATGTTGCATGAACAACAATTACCGGAGTCAGATATGACGAATCTTGGAAAACTGCCCCGATTAGAACGAAAGCGGCATCACCTAGAGTTGCGACTAAAGTCGCAATAACGGTTCCATAAGTGACGTACCCTCTAGCATACATAGGCATGACAATTATTGCGCCACCACAGCCAGGAGTTAGTCCCATCATTGCACCAATTACTGGCTGAAGGCTCCTATTTTCACGAATCCAGACCACAAATCGGCCTGCTGTGATAAATTGTAACCAACTGAACAGTAGAATCATTGCAGCGACAAAAACTGTCACTGCAAGGAAAGCATCTCTCATTGAGACAACTAGAATTTCCAGCGCTTGAGCCGCGCTGATGTTCAATGACATATGACGCCCCCAAAGCGCTTATTCATTTGAAAGTTAGCCGTGGCTAACTCTTGAATTTCTTATGTAAATCGCTATTCTCCAGCGAGCAAATCCAATACCTTGAATCACTTCCGCACACCTATGACCAGCGCCACGCTAGCGTGGGTATTGGACCGCTTAAATCAGGGAGAAAGGGTTGCCCTTGCGTCTGTGGTTGAAGCCAGTGGAAGCGTACCAGGTAAACCCGGAGCAAGAATGGCGCTGACTAATTTGAGAAATAGACACGGTACTATTGGAGGTGCCGGGTTAGAACTGAAAGTAGAGAAGCATCTCGGGCAGATGTTAGCCAATGAAACAAGTACTAGTAGAGTTGAGACATATGTCTTACATCGAGATGCGAAGGGCCAAGAGGCAACGGCCCTTAACAGCCTATGCGGCGGTCGCGTAACCGTCTCACTGGAGGTATTGGAACCCGTGCCACACATACTAATCGCAGGTGGGGGCCATTGTGGTCTAGCCGTCGCGGCAGCATGTGACAATCTAGGTTGGTCTCACAGTGTTTTTGATGTTCGAAACGAATTCGCTGATGTAGAAGTATATCCTAATGCGGTAGAACATCATTCTAGTGACGTTGGCGCATTTATCACCAGTATCTCTGATAATGGATTTATGCGATTTTCAGACGTTCTCTTGTTAGGACATGATTGGTCGGTAGATCAAGACCTACTGATTGGTCTATTATTGACTCGGGGCAAAGGTGAAAGGCCACGCATTGGAGCAATTGGTTCTAGGGCAAAATGGAAGGTTTTCAGAGAGGAAGCACTCTCTGCAGGGGTACCTGAAAATGTGATCGATTCGGTTCGTTGTCCTATAGGTATTGAAATTGGAGCGGAAACTCCTGAAGAGATTGCAATCGCTGTATGCGCGGAAATCTTAGCGATGGAAAAAGGCGTTCAGTAATAATATGGAAATTTATTGCTCCCTGAATACCAAAGCATAGGGTTGAATAGCACTACTGCAAGGTGGATTATATGCGAAAGGTAGTCCTGAGATGGAATCTCTCAACTATTCAGGGCGCTAAGGAATTGGGGCATATCCTGCAAATCTGTCAGAGGTTTGAGGTATTGGCCCATTTGGGGGTTTCTCCAGTCGGAATTGTTCAATTAGCAGAGATTGTATTACAAGATGGAAAAGATATCAATGAACTAAATGACTTAGACAGTTTTCAGGTAATGGAAATCCATGAGGAATCGGAGGATGGAATATTGGCCAGTATCCTATGTTCGCACAGTTTGGCAAAGTCTGCTATCGAGCTATCCAATCTACACCTCCAACCGCCGTATAGTTTAGATGCAACAGGTGGAATGGAAATGCGAGTAACCGGTTTAACTGGAGCAATGCGCAGGTTTCTAGCTCTTCTTAGGGTAGTTTTGCCACCAGACAAAGTTAGCGTCATAACTATGCGAGGAGAAATGGTCAACGGCTGGGACAAAGTACTGACAAAAAGACAGCAAGAAGTGCTATCATTTGCTGTCGAGAGAGGTTACTACCAAGAAGGTGCAACAATTACAATCAAGGATTTGGCGGAAGAAATGGGAATTTCTCGTTCAACTTTTGGTGGGCACCTACAAGATGCAGAAAGAGCAGTGATGCACAAGGCAGGTTCAGACTTGAATTGAGTCCGTAGGACTCAGACCGAAGCGTAATAGGATAATCCTCAGTGGATTACCCCTATGGTGCAACACCGGCTACCGATGCTACCCTCCGCTGGAGAAGCATCTTGGGTTGCATCGATTAATGGTGTCAAGAAACAATTGAACATCGAAAATAATGC
>DAMG01000075.1 GCA_002497025.1 Euryarchaeota archaeon UBA126 | reverse complement strand
ATCCATTCTCCGCTTGCCATCTTTGGAAGATAATGTTGCTTTTGTTCTTCACTTCCGAAATCCCAAATTGGATACATAGCAAGGCTACCCTGAACACTAGCAAAAGAGCGTAATCCACTATCTCCTCTCTCTAGTTCTCTGCAGATTACACCGTATGCAGTATAGGATAGACCTGGGCAATCATAACCCTTTAGTGGAGCGCCAAGAACTCCCATTTCACCTAGAGCTACTCTCCATTCATCTGGAAAGACTCCATCTCTGCAAGCATGTTCAATTTTCGGAATCACTTCTTCATCAACAAAGTCACGGACCATATCTCGGACCATTCGTTCCTCATCGGTCAATAGTGAATCTACATCGTAGAAGTCGAGGGCTTCGTATGGCATGAGTTTCAGGCTGTTCGCGAAGCCTGCCCCTCATGAAGGTTGCCTGCTTTCGGAATTCGCGCCGTAGGCGCGTTGCACGATTGAAAAATCAAACGATAATCTCAGCGCCGTTTTCTTTGTTGTTTTGCCCTACGTCGAGCCAGATCCTTCCTTTCATCTTCATTTCCTATCCGTTCGATTGTCCAATCTTGCATTTTTTTAGGTGATGCCAAATATACCAGACATAGAACAACTAGTCCGGTTGCGGCAGGAATAGCGATTACAATCCACAAACTAAGAAGTCCAGATGACTCCGAGGAGGTTGGTACATATTCGAACAAATATCCACGGCTTGTTACTATCCAACCAGAGTCGGTTCCAGTAGCCCAAGTACCTACAATTCTATCACTAGAAAGATTGAGATTCTCAATATCTGAATGCTCAAGCCAAGGATATGATCCATTGAGGCTAATATCGTGCTCGACAAGGCTTGTAGGAGTCGTTGCTATTAGTGCACGATCACCTTCCTGCGCTTCTATGCCTATGAAGTACAACTCCAAATTCTGAAGTCGGCTTATACTCGGAATTGAAGCAGAGATGTCTTCGGGATTAAGTTCGATGTGTGCGATAATCTGATTGTCGGCAACTGCGACGCAATAGGGAGTTTCTCCACTTGGACATTCAACACCAGTCCAAGGATACCCTGTTCCTCCAACCCAAGTAAAGGTGTGATCTCTTTCGATTATTCCAATACCTTCGACAGTAGCACTAACTACACACATCATGATGGTATCGTGGCAATCAATTGCAGTAATCTCACTTGTTCCTGAAGCAGATAGTGCATGCAGTTCCGCTCCTCCATCTTCGGCCGCCCTCATTCTCCAAATCTGACCTTCCTCGGTGCCGACATAAGCCCATGACCCAGCAGTATTCCATGCAACTGCGGTAATCATTGCATAATCAAGGGACACATCAGATGCAGCCCTTTCTAGTGATTGGTCTTGCTTCGCATAGCGCAATACAACTCCATGGTCTCCCACAATAAGTGCGGTTTGGCCCCCCGGATGAAAATCGGCATCGTGCAATTCGCTAACGCCATTCCATACCATTTCCACCTGCTGGTTAGGATCATTTGCATCTAAGATACGAACGTATCCTTCTTGTCCGTAGACCACTGCCGTAGTTGCGTCTGAATCGATAGCAACACCATTCAGCCCAAGGTCTTCTTCGGAAAGGGACAAACTCTCTGCGAGTCCCACTGCAGAGGTCGCCAGTACGTTATGGGACGCCAACATGATGACCATGATGGATACGAACAAACCGCGTGTAGTCACTCCCATGCCACTCGCAGTGTGGAAGATGGTTTAGCCGTGTGGGATGGCTTACAAGAGTGGTGTAGTCTGCGGCAGGATTCAAGAACGAGTCTGCTCCGCAAGGCTCCATGGAAAGATTCGAGGTTAAGCGCGGACTAGTTAAACAGGTAACTGCAGAAGGAGGTCTTGCTGCACTAGCAAGCAGACATTTTGAGGTAGTTGAGGCAGATGAGGAAAACTCCTTTTCCGGCTCTCATGATATAATGACCTCAATTGTTGGACACTATTCAGATAAAGGGGCATTGATCGTAGATGTTACAAACGTTCCACCAAATTTCGATGACCCCGATGCTATGGCACGCGCTCAAGATACTCGTAAGCGTTGGACAACATTCCTAGATGAGTCCACTGGTTACAATTCCAAGCAACGAGGAGATAAGGCAAAGGAATGGGCCAAGAAGGGCTCAAAAGCCAAATCAGCGGTTTCATCTGCTCGTCATTTCATGAGTATGTCGGAGAATATATCTGAAGAAGTAAAGGCCCAAGCTGAGGACCTAATTACAGAAATCGAGGCTGCTTTAGAGGACAATGATAACACTCGAGCGGCAGGAAGAGGCGAGAAACTCAACAAACTACTAGCAGCCTGAGTGGTCCAGATGACAACCCGAGAGACGCCAAATGATCTCGCCCCCGAGGTTCGCGCGTCTATCGACAGAATGTTCTCTAATGTTGAGGAAGTAGTCGGATTAGACCACCTCACAGGAGTGTTGTCTGGCTCTAACAGTCATGGTGGTGACTCTACTGTAAGGGCATACATTGGTTTGGAACCTAGTGGCAAAGCCCACCTAGGATGGGTTATTTTGGCAGAAACCATTCGAAACATGCTTTCTGAGGGAGTCAATGTATTGATTCTACTTGCAGACTGGCATGCTTGGGTCAACGATAAGTTTGGTCGAGATATGGAGAAAATTTCAGTCGCAGGAGAGTATATGGCTGAAGTTTTCAGAGTCTTGGTCGGTTTCCCGGAAGAAGGAGATGGCCCTGGTCAGTTGAGATTTGTAAGTGCCAGCGAGGTCATGGATTCCGGCGCTTATTGGGAGAGGGTTCTACGATGTTCAAAAGGAATGAGTCTAAATCGAGCACGTCGAACATTCAGCATAATGGGTAGAAGTGAAGATTCCTCAGATGATGATTTGGCCGCCTTTTTCTATCCTCCAATGCAAGCAGCCGATATTTTCGAATTGAATATCGACATTGCCTTTGGTGGTATGGACCAAAGAAAGGCGCACATGTATATGCGTGAAGTTGCAGATCGAAATGGATGGACGAAAGCGACTTGTATTCATACTCCAATGTTATCAGGCCTGAAAGGACAAGGCGGAGGTAGAATGGACTCATTCGACCATAAGATGTCGAAGTCTGATCCAGGTAACGCAATTTTCGTTCACGACACATCTAAGCAGATAGAGAAGAAGTTCCGCAAAGCATTCCTGGAGGTCGGTAATCCAGCATCTCCTGTATTCGAAATCGCCCAACATATCGTACTGCCTAACAATGGTCAATTGCTTGTTGAGCCTAAACCCGAATTTGGTAAACCTAGCACCTGGAACGATCTGGAATCATTTGTTTCTGCAGTAAGTAATGGAGAAATCCATCCATTTGACGCAAAAATGGCAGTTGCAAGGGGGCTAAATGAGGTTCTTTCGCCTGTTGTAGAACATTTTGATGGAAATAGCGGACTCCTTGACGCTGTAAATAAGATGACCGGCTCGCAGTAATGCGATTACAGTTAGGCGTCCTAAACTGATTTGACGCCACAGGTATGATAACCCCCCCCTGACGGCGGGCGAGCGAAGGAGACAGGACTATGGCAGGTGTTGGAATCGATGATATCGCGATTTATTTTCCAAAGTTATACTTCGATATGAAGGACTTTGCAGAATTCCGCGGTGCTGACTTTGGTAAACTCAACAAAGGTTTGGGACTCACCGCTATGGCGATTCCTGACGCCCATGAAGATACTGCTACCATGGGCGCAAACGCCTGTGCTAGACTAATTGACAGAAATCAACTGGACCCTCGAAAAATAGGACGAATTTATCTCGGCACCGAATCTGCTCTTGATGGTGCTAAGCCAACTGCAACCTACATCATGGATATGCTTGAACAACGCTACGATGACACCTATGGCAAGGAATGCTTCCGTAATTGCGATGTTGTCGACCTAACTTTCGCTTGCATTGGCGCGGTTGATGCAATGCACAATACACTCGATTGGGTCGCCAGAGGAGGAGAAGAGCAGGACAGAATCGGAATCGTGGTTTTTGCTGACAATGCAAAGTATGATCTTGGTTCATCAGGTGAATATACTCAAGGAGCTGGAGGAGGTGCAATTCTAATTCGTCACAACCCCCGTCTTTTCGAAATTCCAGATAATTGGGGTGTTTCTACAATGCCTGTCCACGACTTCTTCAAACCCCGAAGAGAGGTTGAGATGAAGACC
>DAMG01000082.1 GCA_002497025.1 Euryarchaeota archaeon UBA126 | reverse complement strand
CTCACCGATTTGGACGCATTATACCCAACTCTGGAAGAACCCGAACCGGAACCTCCTGCACTACCTCCTTTGCCCGGGATGCCACCACCCCCCGGGGCACCAATTCCACCCATGGAAGGTATCGAATTACCGCCTCTCCAGCCTATCGAACCCGCACCGACTCCTGTAAAAACAAAAAGCAAGCGAAAAGGACGTTGGATAATTCGATTATTTCTCCTGCTGATTATCTCAGGCGGAGCTGTCGGTGGTGCTCATTACGCCGGTATTCTCGATCTAAACGCACTCATCGACCAAGTCACTGGTTCGGTTTGACCTAATTATTGACTATCATCAATTATTTTTGCAGGAACATGGGATACAATCACACTTCCTTGTGGTGCATCGGTAATCGTCTTCACAGACACAGAATTGTCTGTGAGCAAACTCTCATCACCAGCGGCCATCCTCAAACCTATTCTCCATCGCTTAATGATTTCACGAATGAAAAAGAACCCTACAAATAAGAGAGTGACGATAACAATCAACAAATTCAAAATCGTCTCGAGCATTATTGCCCCTCGCGCTCACAAAGTGCTTCGAATGACTCGCGTGCGTACTCCGCCGCCGCCTCTTGCCTAGAATCTGCACCATGGATGCCTGATCCGACAATAATCGCATCAGAGCCAGCGAGAACAGCCCCTTTCGGATGCCCATACCTTTGACCCATCTCGCCATCACCCACTGCAAGATTCACTCCGGGTGTCCAAATCATCTGCGAATCACCTACCTTTGCTCGTAATGCGGCGACTTCTTCACCGGAACTACCGTTGCCAATGAATCCAATTACGCTCGGAGAACCTCTTCCTGTGGCAATCACTTCATCGGTGTAATCCGCATTCAGTAGATTACCACTACTAGACATTTGAGCAAGAAGTAAAACACCTCCTATCCTCGCAACGTCCGCCCAACCTGCCGCTATACCTTCTACAATATCAGGGCCAGATATTCGGTGAGCAGTAACAATGTCGGCCCATGAACGAATATCGTGTACACCAGCCATCTGATTTTGCGAGACCTTTCCGATATCTGCAAACTTCCTATCTTCAAACAGTAACAAATCGTGCTTCTTTGCAGAGTCGACAAGGCCCTGCCAAGATTCGCTTGAAAAATCATCTACCATGTCGACATGAGTCTTTAGCGCGGCGATATATGGCCCTACTTCTTCGACCAAATCAATCAGTTCACCTACACTCCGCATATCGGCCGCTAAACATACCAAAGTCTGCTTTCTAGCGGCGGTTTCCATGTAGCGATGGGCCAACGGATTTGCGGACGAAGTCCAGCGTGCGCCCCAGAGGTCTTCGGCTTCCATCAAGTCATTCCGCCTACACGACCGTCTCAAGTCTTTCCCTAGATTTACTGCATTTTTGACTCGCATTATGCCGGGACATCATTCAAGAAGTCGAATGAAACCCTGCAACTATGGAGCGCCTAGTATATTTCCAACGCCCCAATGCCGCCATGTTGTCGGAATCAGAAAGTATCAGAAATTTATGGGATGAAATTTCACATCTTCGTCATACAGTTTTTTCAGACGAACTAAGCCAATATGAAACACAAGAATCGGGGCGATTGGAGGACCCAGGACAGCATTTCATATGCCTTATTCTCAAAGAGAAATTTATTGGATATGTAAGTCTTAATTTTCCGACAGAATCGGGCTTTAGAATGAAGAAATATTTCACAAAAGATGCGATGGACACACTCGCAACAAACTTCTATCCCGACGGCACAGTACATGAGATCAGAGGCCTTACTCTTGCCAAGCAATTTCGTGGCAAAGGTCTAGGCTTGAAGCTGATGTTAGCGTCTCTGAAATTCTCCGAACAGAACGGCGCTACAGACCTTATTGCAATGGGGCATACGGAAGCTCTTCCATTGTACAACAGCATAGGGATGAACATCCTAATGGAACATAGTTCAGAAGCAGGCGAAGTGAAATTTTATCCAATGCATCTCTCAATAGATGAAGCAATGAGACGAGCATCCAATTTACTTGACCAGATAGTTATCGATACTCCAGAAACCAAAGACGATGCGTGCTATCACGGAGGGGCCTCTTGGGCCGCATCAGGCATGGACTTCGATTTGAGGGACCAACTCATTGTAGCCGATGTCCTCGATAGTCCGTTTCCACCGTGCCCTCAAGCCTCAAATGCTGTCATAAAAAATATCGAAAGATGTTTCAAAGAATCCCCCCCAACTCAATGCGAACCATTGATTCAAAAGATCGCACAAACAAGGTCCGTGAAAGAGGAGAACATTCTGGTATCATCCGGCTCCTCATCTCTGATGTTTTCTTTATTCCCTCAATTAATTAACGAAGAATCAAAGGTATTGATTCTGTCTCCAATGTATGGAGAATATCTGCATATTTTAACACACCTAATCGGTTGCAATGTCACTCATTTTCCACTTTATCCAGATGAAGGATTCGAGATAGATAAAGAAGGACTCATTTCGATATCTAGAGAACACGACGCAGTGATTTTAGTCAACCCAAACAGTCCAACGGGAGTGTATTGTGAGGATATGGAGAACATCATTAGAGGTATATTATCCAATAAAAACGGCCAAACTAATTGCAAAACCATATGGGTAGATGAGACATATATCGAGTACGTAAAAGGATACCAATCATTAGAGAATTTAACTGAAGAATTTCAAGAATTGATTGTATGTAAGAGCATGAGTAAATGCTACGCATTATCTGGATTGAGAGCTGCATATGCAGTAACATCTAATGCCAATTATTTACGGAAATTTATACCCCCTTGGGCAGTTAGTCTTCCAGCTCAGATCGCTGCAATAGAATCTCTAAATCACCCAGAATATTTCAAAGAGCAATATGAAAAAATACACAAAAACCGTGAACTATTTTCAAAGCAACTCTCTAATTTAGATTTCAGAGTATATCCTGGCGTGGCAAATTACATTTTGACGGAATTACCTGAAGAATACCCGAAGAATTCTTCTTCTTTTGTTTCTAAATGCCGAGAAAAAGGGATTTTCGTTAGGGACGCAGAGAATATGGGAATAACTTTGAATTCTAGATTTATTCGATTCGCAGTCCGTTCTGAAGAAGAAAATGAAACAATAATCCAATGTTTGAATGATATAGTATAACATATCATTCATTCAAATTCTAATCCTGTGACCGGTTTATTCATTGACGTAATGACACAGGAGCGACTCACCGAGGTTAACTCATGGGCACGGAAACCCCGGTCTTTTCATTCGAGGTCACAACCCGAGATCTCGCCGGCCTTCCCGATGCTAGAGGAGACTCAGTCAAGAGTATGCTAGCCTCAAATTACAATCTAAATGTACAATCAGTGCGAGTTATTCTAGGCTATCAAGTACGGGCGAAACTATCCACGGAAGAGTCAGAAAGAACGGTTTACGATCTATTTGCGGACCCTGTGATGGAACAAGGAAGCGTCAACACCCGTTTACTCGACGACTCAACAGTATTCCCCGTACCTCCGCAAATTGTCATTCAAGCAGGATTTAAGCCCGGGGTCACTGATAACGCGGGTCAAGCCGGTTTGGACGGATTACTGACACTATTCCCTCATCTGTCCCCTGATTCGGCAGTTGCCACCACACGAACCTATGCATTCTGGGGGGTTCCGGACAACACTTCTGCTGACTGGTTGGCGGGTAAATTACACAATCCGATGATCGAGCGAGCCTCGATTTCGGATCAACTGGATTGTGAAAAATCAGTATGGCCTTCTCTAGGTTTCCCCAATCAACCCGCACTCGATCAAACAGCACCGGCGATTGTAGATTTAGAGATCTCCGACAATGAACTAATCGAGATATCAGAGACCGGTTTACTAGCTCTAAATTTGAATGAGATGAAGGCTATACAATCACATTATCGAGATCCTTTGGTAAGGAAAGCGAGACAGCAATTGGGGCTGCCACCAAATGCTCCTACTGATGCGGAATTGGAGTGTTTAGCACAGACTTGGTCTGAACACTGTTCTCACAAGATATTTGCAGCAAAAATCCACCACAAAGACACAGAGACCGGAGAAGACTCAACAATTGATTCGCTATTCAAAACGCACATCATGAAGCCGACTTTGGATATCCAAAACGAAGTTGATTGGCTGCTTTCTATCTTCCACGACAACTCCGGAGTTATCGCTTGGAATAAGGATTGGAGCCTCTGCATGAAAGCAGAAACTCACAATTCTCCAAGCGCACTAGATCCCTTCGGCGGGGCAATGACAGGAATCGTTGGTGTTAATCGCGATATCCTCGGAACGGGCTTGGGGGCGCGACCGATTGCGAATACCGACGTATTCTGCTTCGGCCCGCCCGACTACTCTGAAAAAATCCCAGAAGGATTGTTCCACCCCTCTCGCGTAATGCGAGGAGTACATGCGGGTGTGCGCGCGGGTGGCAATGAATCTGGAATACCTACTGTGAATGGAGCAATTATCTTCGATGATAGATATCTGGGCAAGCCCCTAGTCTATTGCGGCACCGTAGGTATCATGCCTCGTCGCTTACCAGACGGACGCGAATCGCACGACAAAACACCCACCCCTGGTGATGTTGTATACATGGTCGGGGGGCGTGTCGGCTCAGACGGAATTCATGGGGCGACATTCTCTAGCCTAGAGCTTACTGAAGAGAGCCCGAGTTCCGCAGTTCAAATCGGCGACCCAATCACTCAGAAGAAAATGATAGATATGATTCTCGAAGCCCGCGACGAGGGACTAATCCAAGTAATCACCGACAATGGAGCTGGCGGGCTATCGAGTTCTGTTGGGGAGATGGCTGAATTGACCGGAGGCGCAGATCTTGACCTCGCCGTTGTCCCCCTCAAACAAGCAGGTCTAAGCCCATGGGAGATACTAGTTTCAGAGTCTCAAGAAAGGATGACCGTTGGAGTTAGGCCGGATGACTGCGCCGCATTTGAGGCGCTGGCAGCACTGCATGAGGTAGAGGCTACGGTAGTAGGAACATTCACAGATTCAGGAGCCTTTGTTGTTCGAATGGGCGAGAATGTTGTGGCCCACTTACCTATCGAATTCTTGCACGAGGGATGCCCTCAACTAGATTTGGAATCCGAATGGACGCCTCCAGAACATGAGCCGATATCCTTTCCCAATACCGATGCCGTGGGCATGGGCGAATTGCTGACTATGATGATGGCCCGACCGAATGTCGCGAGTAAGGAATGGTGGGTACGCTCGTATGACCACGAAGTCATCGCCCAGTCGGTCATCAAGCCATTTTGTGGAGTAAATCACGACGCTCCTGGCGATGCCGCTGTAATCGCACCGATTCAAGGCCAGACTCAAGGTGCAGTGATTTCGAATGGAATAGTCCCTCGTTATTCTGATATCGATGCTTACGCGATGGCCGCTGCGAGTATTGACGAGGCCTTGCGAAATGCAGTCTGCGTCGGAGTAGATTTGGACCTAATCGCAGGTCTCGACAACTTTTGTTGGCCGGACCCAGTAGAGTCAGCAAAAACCCCCGATGGACGCTATAAATTAGCCCAGCTTGTTCGCGCGAATCGCGCACTGGACGATGTATGCAGGGCTTACAACCTCCCTTGTATCAGTGGAAAGGATTCGATGAAGAACGACGCGACTCTCCACGGAGAGAAGATTAGTATTCCACCAACAATTCTGTTCAGTTTGATAGGTAATCACTCAGATGTCCGTAAGGCAGTATCGAGTGATTTCAAATCGGTTGGTGACCGAGTATATCTTTGCGGCGAATCACATCAAGAATTGGGCGCGAGCGAACTCTCCTACATGTTGCGCGAGCAAATAGATGGCGTAAGCGGCATCGGCGGCCGTGTACCTGAGATCGACACCGAGCGCAACCTCGCAATGTATCGAGCACTAATCACTGCGATGGGCCAAGGACTCGTTGCGAGTGCCCACGATTGTTCCGATGGTGGCTTGGCCGCAGCGGTCGCAGAATGCTGCTTCGGAGTAGATGCAGGAGCAAACATCGATGTATCGAAAATAATGGGTGACTGTATAGAAATCAA
>DAMG01000081.1 GCA_002497025.1 Euryarchaeota archaeon UBA126 | reverse complement strand
CAGCCGCTTTGGATCTTTCGACACAATATTTGGGGGTATTGATCCGTTTGATAGCTTTTGGTCAGTCGACAATACTTCAAAGAGGATCCCCATGGGGTTGCATGGGTGGATACGGCGAGTCAGGGAACTGGACTTATGGGGATTACCTAAGTTTACACGATTTACTAAGCCTACAAGGAGATGATCGAGGTGTTTCAAACGACGAGATGCATTTCATCATAGTTCATCAAACGTTTGAGTTGTGGTTTAAGCAGATAATTAGAGAATTATCTGAAGCTCGGGACATACTATCGCAAGTTCCTGTTCCTGAAGATGACATTCCCTTATCAGTAGATCATCTTTCTAGAACAACTGAGATTTTCCGACTGATGGCGAATCAGTGGACTGTACTAGAGACGCTGACTCCACAGGGTTTTCTAGCATTCAGGGATGGTCTAGGAACTGCTTCTGGTTTCGAGTCCTATCAAATGAGAGAGTTCGAATTATTGCTAGGTTTGGAAAAGGAGGACAGGTTATTTGGGGTGGATCCTCTGACTACATTTCGAGAGCTTGCTAAAAGAGGGGGAGAAGATGAAAAAATTATCAAAAAATTGGAGGAAAGACAAACAGAAATCTCACTGTATGAATCATTAATGAGATGGATTGAAAGGACTCCAATAATGGGTTCAGAATTTGGTAGTATTGATGATGAAATCACAGTTAAAGAATACATCCATAGTCATCTTGACTCACATCGTCAAATGGGAGAAATTGCATTAGAAAAGATGTCTGAGACTAATCAAAGAGACATTGATCCTATGAAAGAAAGAATTGAGTTTGCTCATGAGTCTGCGGTTTCATTCCTCATGCCTGGAGGTGAGGTTAGTCGGTCACGTGCTGGACTTTTGTTCATTGAGTCATATAGAGAGTTACCATTGTTGACTTGGCCTAGAAGACTGATTGATGCATTCGTTGAATTGGAAGAATCAATGGCAAAGTGGCGGCATGATCACGCCCGAATGGTGGAGAGAATAATTGGAAAGAGAACCGGAACTGGGGGGACGAGTGGGGTCGACTATCTTGATGCGACATCCAAATACCGAATATTCAAGGATTTATGGGAAGTGAGAACGATTCTTGTAAAGCCCCAAAAAAGGCCTACTCTCAAAAATGCAAGTTTCTATGGATATAGTGCCGATTCGAAATAATAATGATCATCACTAATAGTTTCATTGAAGACCAGTAGTGCATTGGAAGCGCCATGAACGTACCGGTAATCTGTGGATTTGCTCGTACTCCAGTTGGGAAGTACAAAGGATCTCTGTCAGAATTTAGTGCAGTATATCTTGGTTCTTTGGCAGTCACTGAATTGCTAAGTAGAGTCGATGTCGAGCCTTCTAGTGGTTTAATCGATCAGGTGTACATGGGCCAAGTCCTTCAAGCTGGAAGTGGTCAGGCTCCTGCAAGGCAGGTCGCAATCGGTTCGGGATTGCCTGTAGAAACGCCGTGTACGACAATAAACAAAGTCTGTGGATCGAGTCTGAAAGCGGTAATGATAGCTGCTACAGAAATTAGAGCGGGAGTTTCTAAAATTGTAGTTTCTGGTGGAATGGAATCAATGAGTAATGCTCCATTTTTCGTAAGAAATCCAAAGAAAGGTGATGATGTTTCTTTTGCATCACTTGAATCGGTAATGATGCAAGATGGTCTAATTGATGCATATAGCGGAGAGTCAATGGGCAACACAGGAGAAACCGTATCGGAAGAGTTCGATATTAGCAGACAGGCGTCAGATGAGTTCTCCGTTAGATCGCATTTCCTGGCGAATAAGGCATGGGATGAGGGTTGGTTGGATAATGAGGTCTTTCGGGTAGGTGAACTATCAAGAGACGAGGGGATTCGTCCGGATACCAATATGGAAGCTCTATCTGTTCTGAAGACGGTCTTCAAGGAAAAGGGACTAGTTACAGCAGGAAATGCAAGTCAAGTTTCAGATGGTGCATCCGCAGTACTAATTGCGTCTGAAGATGCAGCGAAGGAAAATAACATGCCAATAATTGCTCGAATAATCGATTACGCAACTTCAGGAGTAGACCCAGGGAGGGTGATGTCTGCACCAATTCCTGCGGTAAACATGCTTTTAGAAAAAACCAGAATGAATATTGAAGATATAGACATATTGGAGCACAATGAGGCGTTTGCCTCTGCATCTTGTGCTATCAGAAAATCATTTGATTTTCCGGAGGACGCATTCAACCCCCATGGAGGAGCAATTGCAATTGGGCACCCTTTAGGGGCTACTGGGACTAGATGTCTCATGACTCTGGTAAATGCATTGACTAGAACAGGCGGAAAAAGAGGAATTGTTACGGTTTGCCTTGGAGGAGGTAATGCTGTAGCAATGATGATTGAGACCTCACATTGAATGTTTGAAGAAGACGGTTCAGTCATAGGACTTATTTGGAGGTCTATGGTGGCCCGCTCGATGGTTGAGCCAGCACGTGCACATACACGCTTCGAAAAGGCCAGAATAATTGGTGCAAGAGCCCTTCAAATTAGCATGGGTGCACCCCTATTCGTATCAGAAGATGAGTTAAGAGAAAAATTCAGTGGCGAGTTGATTCAACTCTACGGAGTCGATGATGCAAAGGAGAAGGTTGTTCTCGATCCAATGAAGATTGCGACCCTGGAGTATGAACAAAATAGAATTCCAATTGACATTGACCCCCATTTCGAGGAAGAGTGAAGCTCACATCCCCTTGAGGGAGTGAAATATCTTGATAAACCTGAGACACTTGAGAATTCTTACCTCCTGCTTATTGGGAATAACGCTGATAGTAATCGCATTAGGTGGTTTGATTCGCATCTATGATGCAGGCGAGTCTTGTCCCGACTGGCCTACTTGTTTCGGCACCTGGGGTTTCGATGTATCTGAAGAAGAACAAGAAGAATGGTGGAATGAAAATCCTGATGAAATTGACTCCCGTGGTTCAGGACATAGATATTCTAAATTTCAGATATTTACAGAATGGATTCATAGATTCCTTGCAGGGTTTATTCTAGGCCCATTGGTCCTTACCAATTGGTATCTGATTCGTCGTCAGAAAGATGTTAGTCCAAGTTTAAGACTAATATCAACAGTAAATGTAATTCTAATTGTTTGGCAAGGTGCAATTGGATGGTTGACAGTGAAGATGGATAATCTTCACTGGAGCGTTGGAATTCACCTGAGCTCTGCTCTTGCTTTCACTATGAGTTTGATTTGGCTATGGCTGAAGATTTCTCATGAAGAGGGGAGTGCCCCAAGATGGATTGTATTTGAAAATGAATCATCCAATAGATGGCTAAAATGGATTGGATTTCTATCAATAGGATCATTTTTCTCAATTTTTTCTGGTACTTTTGTTTCCACGACTCCGGGAGCGAACTTTGGCTGTGGAGTGGATGGAATGCCGGATTCTTGGCCTCTTTGTGGAGGGGAAATTGTTGATTCTATCGAAGACTGGGTTGCTCAGTCTCAAATGATTCATAGATGGTTTGTTGGAACAATGTTGTTTGTTTTTATTTCTGTTTCATACTTGGTAAAAAATGAAGATAGAGTATTGAGGAATTGGGTATGGTCTTCTACAGCACTTTTCTCGGCTAATACCCTAATCGGAGCCACATATGTTCTTTCTTGGGATATGGAGGAAGGTTTCTTTGAGTACCTTTCCTTGGTTCATTTAATGCTTGCCTCGATTACCTTCCTGACAATAGCAACGGCATGGTTGGGCTGTGTAACTGCGAGAAAGGAGGGGTATTGATTTCAACATTTTTTTCGAGCTATTTCTCCCTAACAAAACCGAAAGTAGTTGTTCTTCTTCAGATAACAGCATTGTGTGCCGTTATCATCCATTATTCTCTCGCCGGTAATTTGGGATCTGAGACCTTCGAGACAATGGCAATAGTTCTCTTGGGGGGATATCTGACAGCTGGAGGGGCGAATGCCATCAATATGTGGTATGATAGCGATATTGATCCTGAAATGGATAGGACTGTCACTAGGGCGATTCCCTCAGGCAAGGTTCGTCCAATTCTTGCCTTATTGTTTGGCATTATTATATCCATAGTTGGAGTAATTTGGTTCTATATCTTTACAAATCAAGTTGCAGCATTTTGGTCCTTATTCAGCATTTTATTCTACGTTTTCATATACACAATTTGGCTAAAGCGGAGGACTTCCCAGAATATTGTGATAGGTGGAATTGCAGGTTCGACCCCTCCGATAATCGGGTGGGCGTCTTGTGAGGAAGGTTTGTCCGTGTCAATTTCCTCTTTTTCTTCATTCATGAATTCTATTTTTGATCTTGGAAGCTATTTACCATGGTTCATGTTTACTTTGATTTTTCTCTGGACTCCTCCGCATTTTTGGGCTCTCGCATTGTATCGGTCTGGTGATTATCAAAAAGTTGGCGTTCCTATGTTACCAAATGTAAAGGGTGCGAAAAGAACAATTTTGGAAATGAAGGTATACTCATTTTTATTGGTACTAATCTCGTTTGCTCCAAGTATTGCTTTCAATGATGAGATTGCGGATAGTTGGGCATACTACATACTTAGTTTGACTATGTTGGGATTGGGAATTTGGTATGGTTCTACAATCTGGAGGATCAGCATGTCAGAAGAAAAAGACGAGGATGGTGAGATTTCAGGTGCTTCGAACTCATTCTTTGTCTCATTGCTTTATTTGGCTTTAATGTTCATTACCTTAGTTTCCGCTAGTTTTGGAACAACGGGGGCGATATTAGGTGCTATGTTTTCAGTTTCTTCAGTAATCTGGACAGAAAAATAGTCAGATTGTATCTCCCGATGGTTTCAAACACCGAGCGAACCATCGGAGTCCGGGTGGAGACCGTGGAGGAGCATTCCTTGATATACGACTGGAATGAGATTGGTTACTCAATTGATAGAAAAGATGGGAATCACCCCCACGAGCTATGGTTCGATGATGAGACATTGAGAGATGGTCTGCAGAGCCCCAGTGCCAGAAATCCGACTATAGAGCAGAAGATTGAGTTGATTGACTACATGGAACGCCTTGGAATTCAGAAGGTAGATTTGGGGCTTCCCGGTGCAGGTCCTTATCATGTTGATCACATAGATTCGATGCTTCACCACATGGGAGATCATGGGTACAAACTAAGACCAGGTTGCGCAGTAAGAACTGTAGTTTCAGACATTGAGCCACTTGTAGACCTGCAAGCAAAACATGAGAGAGAGATTCAAGCAAGTGCTTTCCTTGGAACTAGCCCAATAAGACAGTTCGCTGAGGGATGGAATATGGAAAAGATCATTTCTACCGCTGAGAAGGCAGTGACATTCGCTGTGGATAATAATATCCCCGTTATGTTCGTAACAGAAGATACAACAAGAAGTAAACCGGAAGAAATCAAAGAGGTTTACTCAAGGGCTATTGAACTAGGTGCAGACAGAATATGCGTTTGCGACACTTGCGGCCACGTTACACCAAATGGGGTGAGGAAGCTACTTGGATTTATCCAAGAAGAAGTAATTCCTGACTCTGGAGTGAAACGAAGAGAAATTGAGGTGAATTGGCATGGGCATCAGGATCGAGGTTTGGGAGTAGCGAACAACCTTGCAGCATATGAAGCTGGAGCGGATGTAATACATGGAACTGCTTTGGGAGTAGGGGAAAGGGCGGGGAACGCACCATTAGACCAGACACTGGTAAATCTGAGCCTAATGGGAGTAATCAGCAATGATTTGACTTCCCTAAATGAGTATTCAAGAAAGGCTCACGAATACATTGAGGTCGCCCTCCCCCATAACTACCCAGTATTCGGAGAGGATGCATTCGAGACTGGGACTGGAGTGCACGCGTCTGCAGTAATCAAAGCGATGAACAAGGGAGATAATTGGTTGGCGGACCGTGTTTACTCGGGAGTCCCTGCTGGTGATTTTGGCCTTCAACAAGTAATTAGGATAGGCCACATGAGTGGACGTTCGAATGTTATTCACTGGCTAGAACGAAATGGCTACAAGCCAGAAGATAGTCTAGTTTCCCACATGTTTGAGGTCGCCAAGAGCAAAAGGAGAATGATGACAGATGAAGAGGTGCACTTGGCGATTTCTGATTTCAGAGAATACTAATTTTGCGCACAGATTATACAGTGATAAAGAC
>DAMG01000064.1 GCA_002497025.1 Euryarchaeota archaeon UBA126 | reverse complement strand
GAGTTTGGTGCAGCTACTACAATTCTAGTGTTCTCAATGCCATTCCTTGCGGTCCCAGTATCCACAACCCACACATTAGTCGGAGCAGTGGTTGGAGTTGGCCTAGCAGGTGGAGCCAAAAATGTAGATTTCAGAGTTTTTGGTAAGATTTTCGCCTCATGGGTGGCAAGCCTTCCTGCTGCTGGATTCGGAGCAGTTACCCTGTATGTCGCTATGGGAAGTACTGCAATCAATCTAATCGTCGTATTACCAATCGCGTTTGCCACGGTAGCATATGTCCTGTGGATCACTAGAGATGACGAGATAGTAATCGAGGATGCGTTGGCTGATGTAGGAGGAGATGGAACAAAACAACCTACTGTATTCGAGTTGTTCCACAAGCATGCTGAAGCGGTAGAAGTGACTGTTGACCATATGCTGACTGCTGTAGATAAGGCGACAAAGGGCGAAGATGCATCTGCAGAAATTCAGGCAACAATAGATGCTGAGTTGGCTGCAGACGACATAAAGAACGCTCTAAGAGAAAAGGTGAGTGCCAGAGAATGGAAATTACTGATTGACTCCGATGAGTTCCTGTTCATGCTTGGTAGACAAGATAGGATTGCAGATTATGCCCAGAACGTTGCTGAGCAACTCTCTTTCAGACCACTATACGATAATAACGAAGCAAGGCAAATGGTCATGGAAATGGCACAGGCAGTTCAGAAGACGGTTGCAGTTTACGAGGACACCGTGCTCCACCTACGTGATCTTACACTATCTGGCTACACTAAAGCGGGTCGGGAAGAACTGCTGAAGTATATCCAGGAGGTTAACCTTGCAGAACATGAGGCTGACCTCGTTGAAAGCAATGCTGCAGGATTTGTGTTCAGAACCGGTGAAGAAGATGCTCTAGCAGCTGTTCACATGTATCGTGTATTGCAGAGACTGGATGATGTAGCCAATGCCTGTGAGGAAGCGGCTAACGCATTCCTACCGATTGTATACCAATGAAATTGGGAATTAATCCCAACCGGCTTCTTTGGCTATATCGCTAGGCGAATGCCTTTCTGCTATGCTTAGAGCATATTCAATCAGCTTCCAAAATAGAGCTGCAGTCAACAGACCTGTGATTAAGTCGAAAAGGAAATGTTGCTTTGTTGTTAATATGCTAATACTAAGAAGAGTGAATTCTACCCATAACAGTACTAGAAATGGTTTTGCGAATGGTCTGTCAATATACTCTCTCTTAACCCACACCGTCATCATTCGTGCAAGAAGATATGAATGCACAATGTGTAAACTAGGCCAAGCGTTCCAAGGTTTGTCAGAGGTATGAATAAAATCGAATAATATAGCTTCTAATCCATTCATTAAGTCCCTATCTATTTCTCCTCTCAAGTCGATTTCAGTGGGAAGAAATAGGAAAAAGAAAGTGCAGAACAGAGTGGCTAGTATCATTCCCTGCATAGCTAGAATCATCTCAACCCGGCCTCGATCATTTTTCGGGCACAAAATTAGTGTGACTGGATAGAATAAATATAGAGCCGCATAGGGTATAATTGTCCAGTAGACTACTGGTATTTCGGTTTCTATAGAAAGCATTGGTGTCCAGAATGTATAGTCTCGAATACTCGCTATATTGTTAGAGCCAAAATAGGGCACTGCAATACAAATTAGACCAATAATTAGTACCTCAATTGGGAACCAATGACCCCCCATATTCAATCTACGAGACCATGCGCCTGACCAGAAGCGATTCCATGGCATAAGTAATGCATGGACTCTGGATGGATGGGGACCTTCTGCAAGAGGGTGTTGGGAATTCACGATTGTCGAGGTTAGCATTGTTTTTTCAATAGAACTGAGAAAAAAGTAGATCTCTCGAGAGTGTTATCCTAACTTGAAAGAACAAGAATTACATTTTTTCCATTCTATTTTTACTTCGGCTCCGCATTTAGGGCAAAGACCTGGAATGAATATCTTAACCGGAATCTGGCAGGTATTATCTGCTGGTAGATTTGTTGGTTCTTTCACAATTATCACTCATCAGGAATCAACAAGGAGCCAACAATCGTCACTATTGTAGAGCCGATTACTGCTGAAAGGAATACTTCGAGGTTTGCTAGGCCGAATTCATTTGTTGGTGAGAAGATATACACTATACCATCTCCCAAATCTCCAGTCAACGCACCATATGCAACTACTGATAGTAATCCGCTGACTGCACCTAAGAGTGCACCTTGGGAGGAGATTCGATTCCAGAGTGTGAGAAGAACAGGCATTACCGTGGCAGCAGCTAGCAAGTCGGCGAAGAGGAATATCTGGAATACACCTCCCGCATCCAGGGCAGATATTCCAATGAGGGGGATGGTGAAAGGAAGTGTAGGCCCTGTTGCCAGATAGATTGCTATTGGAATCATACCGATTGTTAGGTATCGAGCATTCTGAAGATCCATTTTGCTATCGCTAAGGTCCCTTGAAATCGATGCCACAACAGCATTCTGTAAAGTATCGACGCTGGAGCAAGCCAGAGCAATTGCAAGGACGATGAATGCGGCTACAAACATAACTCCTGCATCCTCAATCAGATAAAAGAAGGCAGCTGTAGGTTCCTCTACGGCACCCTGTCCGGCTACTACGGTACCAAGCACACCCATGACGAAGACTAGGGGTAAGACTAGGGATGCAGCTAGCCAAGCACCCTTTGTCAGAGCCCTGTCAGACTCGGATGCCCATGCTCGCTGCCAATTTCCCTGAGAAAACATCTCGGCTGCAGTAATTGCTACAACCAAAGCCAATCCTGACTTGAAAGAGTCCGTGCCCGTGTACGACATTGAGCCGATACTCCACGAATCCTCAGGGTTGTATGCCCTGGCATCGGAAATGAGGCCGTTAATGTCTCCTCCGAAGAGAGTTAACAACAATGTGACAACAAGGAATAAAATCGTCCACGCCTGAATACGATCGGTTGCAAGAGATGCAGGAAGTCCTCCCTGAGAGATGTATGCTGCAGTGACTATCCCTACCAAGAACATTGGAACGAGTGGTTCTGCATCGGACAATGTCTCAGTAGCCTTTCCTATTGCTGTAAATTCAGCAAACAAAAATGTGAACATATAGAGTACCGAAATTAATCCGACATAGATCTGCATTGGCCTTCCAAGTCGTATTCTAACATAATCTGCAAGAGTGACTCCGTTTGGGAGTCTGCCCCTAATTTTCGGACCTACGTAGGCTAGTAGTATGAACGGAGTGGCGGATGATACAGCATAACCGACAACATCCCAAAATCCACCATAGTAACCCACCTCAGAAGGTCCGAACAGAATCCAGATTCCCATTCCGGAGGCAAATAGGCTCAGTCCAATTCTGAGCCAATCCTGTGAACCTCGAGCAGAGAGGTAATCGTCTGCTTCGATTTCCTTAGCGTTCGATGCTTGGTATCCGATATAACCGAAAACACCTAGCGTTGCAATCATCAATCCGTATGCGATATTTGTATCCATTTTCTATTCCTCCGCTGGCATTACCCAGATCAGGTCAAAGGGTCGTCGCCCGAAAGCGACCTCTCAGCACTAAGCTCCCCTAATTTGCCCTCTAGAAGGAAGATAATCAAACTTCGGATTATTCATCGGCACCCATGAAAGGATAGGTCCAATCTTGTGGTATATCCAAAGTACGCTTTACGGAACGAGGTGAAATCCATCGAAGTAGATTGAGAGGACCTCCTGCTTTGTCGTTCGTTCCACTGGCTCGTGCTCCACCGAATGGTTGCTGAGCAACTACTGCTCCGGTTGGCTTATCGTTAATGTAGAAATTACCTGCTGTGAATCTTAGAGCGTTGAATGCCTTCTGTATATTCTCTTCTGAGCTTGAGAAAATGCTTCCTGTTAACGCGTATGGAGACCCTTCATCGCACATTGTTAGAACTTGGTCAAAGTCTGAATCATCGTAGACATAAACGGTTAGCACTGGACCGAATATTTCCTCGACCATGCTCTCACTAGTTGGGTTACTAGTTTCGATAATTGTAGGCTCGATGAACCAACCGGTTGAGTCATCGTAACCTCCACCACAGATTACTTTGCAGGTGTCTCGTGATTTTGCTCGTTCGATATATCCTGAAATTTTGTCAAAGGCACGCTGATCGATTACAGCGGTCATGAAATTTGTGAAATCGCTAGCATCACCCATCTTAATTTTAGAAATCTCAGAAACAAGATCGTCGCGGATTGCATCCCAAACAGAACTTGGAACATAGGCACGGCTGGCGGCAGAGCACTTCTGTCCTTGATACTCAAAGGCGCCACGCAATAGTGCAACGAGGAGACCTTGGCGGTCACAATCTGGATGAGCAACGACGAAGTCCTTACCACCTGTTTCACCAACAATGCGAGGATAGGAGCGCAGATTAGGAAGTGCTAATCCAATTTCTTGCCACAATCCTTGGAATACTGCAGTTGAACCTGTGAAGTGCAATCCGGCAAAGTCTGGATTGGCTAAAGCGACCTCAGTGATTTCTGCACCTGAACCGGGAAGGAAATTGATTACGCCAGGAGGTAGTCCTGCTTCCATCATCAATTGCATCAAGACATAATTGGAATGATACGAATTACGGCTTGGTTTCCAAAGACCTGTGCAACCAACGATTGCAGGAGCACTAGGTAGATTTGCAGCGATACTAGTGAAGTTGAATGGAGTAATCGAAAGAACAAATCCTTCCAAAGGTCGGATCTCTGTAGAATTTTGAACTCCGTCAGGAGACACTAAGGGTTGGAAGTCATCATGGAATCCTCGAGCATAATGGCAATTGAATCTCCAGAAATCAATCAACTCGCAAGCAGAATCTATCTCGGCTTGGAATGCTGTCTTGGATTGATTTAGCATTGTTGCAGCATTAACACGCATTCTCCAATCACCTGCTAACATGTCAGCGCAGCGCTCGAATATTGCACACCTTCCTTCTAGACCTAAGTCAATCCATGCTTGCTGAGCATTTACCGCTGCTTCGCAAGCTGCTTCCATTTCAGCCCTACCCGCAAGGTGAACATTTGCTAGTACGTGACCATGGTTGTGAGGTATTACTTGTGTAGTGGTAGTCCCAGTGAAAACGTCCTCCCCATTGATGATACAAGGGATTTCAATTACCTCACCCATCTGGCGATCCATCTCTGCTTGTAGATCCGCTCGCTCTTGACTCCCCGGTGCAAAACCTAGGATTGGCTCATTGTTTGGTTGAGGCATGTGACCAGCCTCTACAAATTCTACCTAACATTGTTGCGATAGAATATTCTGAGTCATTCATCGCTCAGGACCATTCGTCCATATCGTCCTTCTTGGCCTTCTTCCATTCCCTGTAGTGAGCCTTGCAGACAGAAATTCTCCTTGATTGACCCTCTATACCATCCTCGCCCCAAACATCTGCAGCGCGATCAAAAGCGATTCGACGGCCTCCAATCTTCTTGTCAGCGAAGTTTTCGCAGCCAGCTACATTACATCTAACCTGACCTTCGAATTCCTCTTTCTTGTCCTTACCAGTTCGACCGGCAGCAGCATCCGCTGCAGCACGCTTCTTTCGAGCCTTGGACTTGAATCCCATGAATCAAGCCGAGATTACCAACGATTAGAAGGTTGCCTCGTCCCATACGATATCGAAGGGACCTCCTACCTTTGCAATGGACGCTCGCCTGTCTGGACCAACACCTACTGAGACAACAGGGATTCCACTTAGTGCCTCTATTCTATCGACGATATTTTTCACCTCGCCTGGCATAGCATCGTAGCCGGTGCCATCTTTCCGGCTGCGCTCGGCCATATCGATCCAATCTTCATCAGCCAAGGCAGGGAAACCGGGATGAGTCTCGTAGACTGCAATGCAACGCTCGACATCTGAAGCACGTGTTGGGAAGTGGCTAATTGGATTTCCATCCAATTCGTATCCAATACAAATTTTAATTTCATCCAAACCTCCAAGAACATCCAACTTGGTTACTACAAGACCGGAGTAGCCGCTTATTCGATGGGCCTCCTTTAGAGCTATTATGTCGAGCCAACCAGTTCTCCGAGGACGCCCGGTAGTCGTACCAAATTCATGCCCAACTTGGGCCATATGTTGACCAGGTCCCTCTTCGAGGGAAAGTTCACTAGGGAAAGGTCCGTTTCCAACACGTGTACAATATGCTTTGGTAATACCAAAACATTCTGTGATATGACCTGGATGAATTCCTGCGCCATGAGTAGCATTTGCTCGGCCCACTACACTAGATGTGACGAATGGATAAGTACCCTGGTCAATATCCAATAGAGCCCCTTGGGCACCTTCTAGAAGAACAGTTTCTCCGTTTCTGAGCGCTAAATCAACCATCAAACCTGTAGGTTTGATTGCACTACCAAATCTATCCAAAATCCATTGCAATTGGGAGCTTAATTCACTCGGTTGGATTTCTTTATCATATCCAACAGTCTGTAATTGCTTATTCATTCTAAGGACAGTATCCTCAATTATACTTGAGTCGGAAAGAACCTCCTCAATATCTGTAAAGCGAATCCCGACTCTCTCTATGCGATCTCGATAAGCTGGGCCTATCCCTCTACCCGTTGTACCAACTACCTTGTCTGCACTATCGTAATACTTGTGGAAAGGAAGTATCACACTTGCTCTTTCACTGATGAATAGTCTCTCTCCTTCTGGTTTTTCTCCTGTCAAATCCTCCCAACGTGAGAGTTCCTCATCTAGTACCCAAGGATCGATTACCATGCCATCTCCCAGAACCAGATTGCAGTTTCTGGAAGTCACTCCAGAAGGTATCTGATGGAGCTTTAATGTGGTGTCTCCAACGACAATTGTGTGACCAGCATTGTTGCCTCCTTGGAAGCGAACAGCCCATGTCGATTGGGGTGCGAGTTGGTCTATGGCCTTGCCTTTACCTTCATCGCCCCATTGGGCTCCGAGCACAACCGTCGCAGGCACCGTAATGGTGTGCTTAACCGAGGGTGTATGAAACCATTGGTCAGCCAATGACTGTGAATTAAGACGATTAGTAGTTGGGAATGGATTATGAAGGGGAGTTAGGTCGGCGCGCTTGTATGGCTCAGCGGTTTCCAGAGGCAGAGGGACGTCTGCTCCACAAGTGGATTTGCATGAAGTGCAGTGCCACACACCGCGGCACCAAGGTTCGTGTCTGTCGAAAGTGCGGATACACGGGACTTCGAAAGAAGGCTGTAGAGCGCCGAAGTGTATGAATTGGCTCTTTTTTCAAGCCTCAATGGTTTTCAATATCGTTCGCTAGGGCTTACTATGCTCGGTTCGGCTTTGGAAGGATTCGCCCTCAGCATTGGCTTAATTTTGGCCCTAGGACCGCAGAATGTCTTCGTAATGAGACAGGGTCTAATGCGTTCTCATGTATTTGCTGTATGCTTGGCTTGCTCGGTTTTTGATGCTGTGCTAATCGCCGCAGGTGTATTGGGAATGGGAAGCATATTATCAGGAATAGAAGGTGCAGAATTTGCTATCGCAGTGGGTGCCTCGATATTCCTAGTAAGTTATGGATTATTGAGAATAAAATCGGCAATGAATCCTTTAGGGATGATTACTGAAGGAGAGGGAGAAAATGAACTCGCTCCCACAATCGCCGCTGCGGCTGCTTTCACCTTTCTGAATCCTCATGTTTACGTCGATACATTGTTGCTGATCGGAGGGACTTCCAGTCGTTATGTTGGAGATGAAAGACTAGCTTTCGGAATTGGCGCCGCTACTGCTTCATTCGTCTTCTTCTTCTCCTTGGGTTATGGAGCCAGAAGTCTATCTGAGGTTCTCAATAAGCCTGAGGTTTGGAGGTATATCGATTTGTCAATCGCTACAATAATGTTTATCATTGCAGCAGGAATCTTACAACCGCATCTAATTTAGGATTTCTTCAAGTGCTGAAATAAGAGAATAAACCTGTTCAACAGAATTATCGATATGGGGGGAAACTCTCAGAAATCCTGACCTGCTTGTTACTAAAATCGAATATTCGTCTTGTAGTCTTTTTGCGACTACCTCACTGCTAATTCCATCTGGCAAACGGAGGCTTACGATTGCACTCCTTTCCTCAGCAGACATGGGAGAAACCACTCCAATACCTAGATGATTTGCACCATTTACAACAGCCTCTGCGAGAATCAAGTCATGCTTCCAGACTTCCTCGATTCCGATTTCACAAATTTCTTCTACCGCAGCAGCCAATCCTAATGCCGCTCCGAAGTGAATCGTTGTGTACTCGAATTTACTAGCATCTTCTGGTAGTTCCATCCTATCTGCTCGTAAATCCCAAATATCTGCGTGACTCCGAAAGCCAACCAATCCAGGATTCAAATTTGAGCGAACTGAAGGAGAAATATACCCTACTGCGGCCCCGTAAGTCCCCCGAAGCCACTTGTATCCTGAGGACACTATTACATCCGCGCCACAAGATGGAGCATCGATTGGGAACATGCCCATCGACTGTGTAGCATCGATTACCAGTATTGCACCAACAGAATGGGCGGCTTTTGCGAATTTTTCAATATCATATCTCTGTCCATTTGAAAACTCAATATGAGATAGGGTAACCACCGATGTACTTTCGTCGATTAATTCTAGAATGTCTTTTGGATTTGTGTAAAGGTTTGAATCGTGTTCTGCTAGACGGATTTCCGCCCCACTTGATTCAGCTACTCTTGACCAAGGATAGACGGTTGAGGGGAAGGAGGATCTTGTAGAGACTACATTACTTCCCTTTTCTGGCCAAACAGCCCAAGCAATGGAACAAAGTAACTCCGTTGCGCTAGAGCCCACACAAACATCTTCAATCCCACACGAAAGTAATCTTGAGGTGGCTTGGCGAAGGGGGAGCATGCCATTTTTCTCGGCTTCACCATCAAACTCAGCTGCTCCGCCTCTAGCGAGAGCATCGGACCAAGCCAAAGATGCATTATGCGCCGCGGGAGATGTTGTGGCAACATTCGCAAACGAAAGGTTAGTCCAATCTGACAAGATATCCCCAATAACCAAGCCTGCCTATTGCACTTCAAGGCTTAGGAGCCCCGAACCTCATTCAATAGAGCCTCTAAAGCGGTTTGAATCTGTAGGCAAAGTGGACCGTAATGAATTGGTAAATTTGCATCATTGAAAATTTCGTCTAGAATACTAGCAGTCATTCCCAAGCGGATATCCATTTCCTTATCTTTGTTGAGAAGCCATTTCTCAGCAGCATCTCTGGCGGAGTTGCGAATGTTACGAGGGACTTGAGTGTCCTCTAACTGGCCTAGAACTTGAGCAATTTGCTGAACGCGATTTTCTATGTCCGACATTCGATGCCTCCAACGGCTGGTCCACCAGCGACCCATGTTTAAGCACATCCCCGCAAATGGAGATTCATAGTTCAAGAATCAGAACACCAAGTGGCCCAAGGCATATCGGTGTTAGCTGAACCACATCCTTCTCCTTCAGATGCCAAAGAGATGATTCCAACCGCTGTTCCAGGTTTGATTAATTCTCTAATCCCCCATACCATTCCAGATTCAAGATTGCTTTCACCGGTATTCTGGATTTTTTGATGTACACGAAAAGAAAGTAAGGCCGTTGTAATGGCTTCACCAACTCCAGTAGCGGCGACTCCGAGGCCATCCTCTACCCAGAAGCCACAACCCGGTAATGGCACGTCACCAACCCTACCTGCAGGCCTGTGGGATGTTCCGCCTGTACTTGTTGCCACGGCGATTAATCCAGATGAATCTCTAGCAATTGCACCCACAGTATCTGTTTCTAATTCCGGCATAGAGCCGCCTAATTCACCTACATCTCCTTTGTTACCTTTGGGAGGCCTTCCGACTACAGGCGAGTTAAGGTGACCATGCTTGTCTGCCCATGCTCGAGCGCCTGCTCCAGCAAGACCATTGATTTCCTCATCTAGAAGATCGACACAAATACGAATGGGGTTTGGAGTATTTTCCATTACTGCAACAAAACCCATCCTCCCATCTGAGACCTGTAAAGATGCATCGGTTAGTACTGAACCGTCATTTCTCATCACACTACCAGTTCCTGCATTGAATAATGGATCGTCTTCAAGCACAACGCATGCCTCTACTGCGGCTTGAATGGCATCTCCACCCGATTCAAAGACACGGCGTGCTGCTTCTATTGCAGGTTGAAGGTTGGGTAATCTCTCTGGCCCCGCTCCTGCTCCACCATGGACTACTATTGCTGGTGCCGGCATCCAATCCCCTACCTAACGGCGTGAAGACGGAACTTGAATTAGGCGTTCCGAGGAACTAGCCGTAAACTGTAAGATTATGCTGAGGGTTGGGTGTCAGGGCCACTGGAGATTGTATCGATTACATTGGCCAGCCTCTCTACTAGACTGACCTTCTCCTCTGCTCCAACCAAGGCATGTTGTAATACTTCGTCAAGTGAATCAACGGGTAGCACTTCCACCATGGACTCATACTTTTCATCAATTAGAACATCTTGTAAGTTGCTGCGAGGAATAATCACTCTCTCTATTCCAGATTTCACTGCTGCCTCTATCTTAGCCGATACTCCACCAATAGGCAACACCTCCCCCCGAACAGATAGTGAGCCAGTCATCGCTAGATTTTGGTCGATTGGAACTCCCTCAAAGGCACTGATAATTGCGGTTGCCATTGTAATCGAAGCACTGTCTCCATCGACATTGTGAGTTCCAGGGAATTGCACGTGTAAGTCGTAGTCCTGAATGTCCTTACCGGTCAACTTCTTGACAACTGCACTGATATTGGTTACTGATTCCTTAGCCAAGTCAGATAGACCACCAGTAGCAATGACTTGTCCCGAACGGCCCTGAGCGGGTGTGACCATTGCCTCGACGGGAAGGACCACACCGGAGTAATCGGAAAGACCTGTGTCGGCACCGAGAACCGCTAAGCCATTGACTCGGCCGATTCGCTCACCTCTGTTGACTAGCATTGCGTATTCCGATTGCCGCTCGAGATATCGATCCGCCACCTGTTGTTCCAGTGGCTTTGCAATCGCTCTTGCGCGCACAACATGTTCTGACAGTACTATTGAGGCCTTTTCCTCAGCCGCAAGGTCACCAGCAATCCTTACCAAACCGCCCAATTCACGTAGCCTGAGTGAAAGTTTTCCTCGGCGACCACTTCGACGCTGGGCTTCTTTCAGAACCAATCCAATGGCCCCTTTGTCAAAGTGTGGAATAGATTTACCACTATCTTTCTTCATCTCGTTTTTAACTTCTTGAGCAATGAAGCGCACTAGTCTTCGACGATTTCTTTCAGTGTCTGGCATGTCGGTATTGACGTAAACTTCGTAACCATATCCGCGAATTCTACTTCTCAATGCTGGGTGCATATTCTGAATACTGTCTAGATTTCCTGCAGCAACTAGTATGAAGTCAGTAGGCACAGGTTCTGACTTAGTGAGAGCACCACTGCTTCGCTCGGAGCGTCCAGATATTGACAATGCTTTTTCCTGCATTGCAACCAATAGGGCTTGTTGTTCTTCCATTCTTAGCATTCGAATCTCATCAATATAGAGTACACCCTTGTTTGCTCGATGAACTGCACCGGGCTCTACTCTTTCGTGAGCCGGAGTAGCTAGATCTGCTCCGGATTGGAATGGATCGTGTCGGACATCGCCTAGCAAAGCACCAGCGAGAGTTCCAGTAGCATCGATAAATGGCACCTCTTCATTACGATCGTGCTTGACTAGTAATTTTGGAATATTACCCTCATCACCCGAATTTAGACGAGTCCTTAGGAAGAAGTATCCAAAAACAAGTAGGAAAGAACCGAAGATGAATGTTAAGATTTCACCAGAGGATATTGTGGCGAGTAACAAAGCTGCACCGACGACTAAGGCAATGAATAGTAACGTCCGATTAGTCCTCTCTCTCTGTTGTTTTAGATGCGAACGGCGTTCAGAAATAATGCTAGAACCTCGGCCTGCGGGAACCGTTCTGATTCTAGGTTCGTTCTCGTCTTCATGATTTCTGTAAACGAGAATATCCTCAAGTTGTTCCTTTGGCAAAAATTCAGTCATTGAGCGAGCCAACATGGATTTTCCAGTTCCCGGCTCTCCTACCATGATGATGTGTCGGCGCTGTTCGGCAGCCTTGCGAACGATTATCGAAGCCGCCTCCTGACCGATTACCTGATCAACTAGTTTTTCGGGGATTGGAACTTCTTCTGTTGAAACAATGTCAAGTTGCTCAGCCCATTCCTCCACAGGGATCTTGCAGACAGGATCCTTGTCTGCAGATACACCGAATGCAGCACCATCTTCCCACGAATCTAGTGGGTCAACGGGTACCTCTTTCTCACTCATCGCACATCCCCTCGGGGTCTCTCCTGTCCTGAGCACCTTCTTGAAGGTGCGTTATCGATTGTTCGACAGAACTACTGCAATTCTCGGCGCTTAAGGTACTCAGCACCGTAGTAATTCCATTGTTCCATTGTCCAACCCGGAGGTAGTCCTTCGGGGGGCAATGGAGGCCCCATTCCAGGTGGTGGTGGTGGAACTACTAATGGACTCGGTTCAGGCTCTTCATACTCCGAATAATCGTACTCGTCCTGATAATCGTACACTTCAACATTCACGCCATCTCTGCGTCCTCTCTGTAATACGATAGCGAGAGCCAAGACTAGAGCAATTGAGAGTATAATTCCCATCGCTATCAATCCAGCAGTCATAACTGAGATAACAGGCTTGTCTTGATTATCGCTATTCTCTGGTTCATCGGGTGTTATTTCAACGGGCTCTGTAGCGTAGGCCTTGTATTGATCTGTAGTTGAGCGATCGAATCCTTCCGAGTCTACTGCATCTACAGAAAGTGTGACGTAATCCGCTATCTTGAGACCCTCTCCATCATTTGCAAGGACAATAAATGGTCCCATATTGTGAGAGGTACCAAAGTCATTACAAATTCCAGTAATACTATTACAAACACTCCAAATTACTTTAATTTCTGATAGTTCAAGATTTCCAACATTTTCGATAGTCACACTAGGATTCAAACCGTATTCTGTCGAAGAAATATTGACACTAAGGTCGCCGAATCCCGATGAATCTACCCAAAGAAGAGGTAGGTCATCAACTACACTAACGGTGATTATGGCAGCACTAGAGGCCCCATGACGGTCTTCTGCAGTAACCGTCACCATCTCCTCGCCAGCATCTTCCCAACTCATCGTAGCAAGTCCAGAAATTGGATTGAATTGCACCGCCCCTGGAACAAAGGTAGTTACTGTAATCCAAATATCCTCTTCAGAATCATCAACATCGGATATCAAATCTATGACGTTGAAAGTTAATCTGTCGCCGGACTGAAGGATTGGATTGGAATATTCTCCTAAATCAATAATAGGAGCGTCATTAATGTTGTTTACATAGAAAATAATCACGGTATCTGATTCTTTGACTCCGTCGGAGGCTCTAACTGTGATTTCAGCCATACCGAAACTATCGTCATCAAGTGCAGCGACATTTAGGGTCTGGTCGTAAATTTCTGCAGACAATAAGGATTCATCACTGATGCTGACGACAGATAGAGAAAGAGTATTTGCGGGCACAGAATTTCCATTATCATCAGTATCGCTAACGTATTCGGTCAGCACTAAGCTAGAGGAGCCACCTTCATTGAATGATTGAGTTGGAATTCCACTCCAGCGAGGCTGTCCATTCTCGATGACGTTAAACATCAAAGTTCCAGAGTTGATATCTTCTCCATCTCCGACTGTGATAAATATCCCTTGAGAAATTGAGTTTCCTATACTGTCATAGGAAATTTGGTCAAATAGTACATTTATTTCTAGCGTTTCGGAGTCAAATGATACGAATTGGTGAGCATTTGAATCGATAATTAGTTCTCCATGCGGAGTTTCTGCATCACTGATTAATCCCACTATCGATACGGCTTCTACAGTATCTACCTTGACGGTTGGAATCCCTCCATAACCATCGTCTCCGGGACCTAAGATTCTAGGTAACGCATTCCTCAATTCAAATGCATTTTCAGTGATTTCCCAATCTGATTTTTGACCACCAGAATCCGTCCATTGCATGCGTATGTCGTATGATCCAGATTGAGAATTCATTGGTGGGGTAATAGTGTGAATATAGCGAGAATTACCACCACTCCCTACCATATCGATTGCAGTTATCCAAGCATCTTCCCAAGTATCCGTGCCATGAACGCTGTAGTGCAAATCTGCGGTCATAGTTGACATATCATCGACCAAATCATTTGGTAGAGCTGAAGATTCAAACTGTATTGGTGTACCTCGCTCTACGCTCGATTCTGCAACTGCAACCGGACGATTGGGGACTGGAGGCATGTCGTGAAGAGCTATGCCATCTTGGTAGTCATTGGAAGGTACGCGATCACCAACAACTCCGGAGATGCGCGCTCTGAATGAGGATGTACCAGATGGTGTTAGTGTGATTTCACCAGTGTCGAACATAATTGAATATGACTGAGTTCCGCCGACTGCAAGTTGGTTGATTGAGATACCGCCTAAATGAATCTCTTCGCCACCTGATAGATGATAGATATCGATACTACCTCCGTCACTATATGCCTCGGCTCCATTATTCGCGATATTCACATCAAGATCAAGTATATCGCCTGCAACAAAGCCGTTGTTAGCATTTGAATTTCGAGCCTCAAAGTCAACTATTCCAATATCGATTAAAGGACCCATGTCTAGGTCAATAGCAGCATAGACCTCATTGTAGGTCGAATAGTCACCATCCATTAAGGCGAATACTGGCCAGAAATTTTCCCATTGAGTATTTCCACCACCAGAACGTACTGTATTTAGCGGTTTATCCCAAGTCAATGTCTCGACCTGATTCGGTATCAAAGTCACCTCTGTGAAATCATTGTCAGCAGAAAGTAACCATTCTCGGAATACATGATGAGGTCTACTTCCATCGTCATATGCCTCAGCTCCAATTTTCTCGGTTACGGCTCCGTATACATATACCGTAATGTCGTTAGCACCAAGGTAAGTTATGTCCAGAGTTGTAGTCACTATATCTCCGGTTGAATCTAGAGCAATTCCTAGTTCCATACTGAAATCACTAGCATCAGCATGCATACAACCTCCTGCGCTAAAGTCTGCGTCGTAGTAATTTGAACCAGCCGATCCCACCTTGTAGCAGGAGCCTGAGTTCTCGTCAGCGAAAGCGTAGGTTGGGTAACCGCTAGATGCTGCCATAATGTGATTCTGTCTATTTACAGGCCCATCGGAAGGCCAACCTGTAGAGGCCCCCTCAAAGAATGAAATGTAGGTGAAATCTTCAGTATTGCTATTTTTCAAGTTAACAAGTGAAGGAGAGGCACTTCCCATACAGGGGCCGCACCAATGTGCTCCGACATACTCTCCAAAGACAGTATGGCCCGGGCTAACTGCAAATCTAGGCATTTCTTTCGCCTGTAATTCTTGCTTCTCTGCAGTCTCTTGCTCTAACATGAAATATCCCATTGAAGACATTGTCAGAATGAGTAACATCATCGTCAGAGATGAGATTTTCTGCAAGGAGTTGACTGCAGTCATACACAAATGGTGCAATCTTGGTCCTTTATACATAACTCAGTAATGTCTCAAGTCAAAAACGACCCTTAGGGGGTCGTATAAAGAGAATTTTAAGCGGAATGAATAATCGAAGGTATTGAATTAAATGACCGTTACAAGGATTAGTGATGTCAGGCGCTGAGGCGACAAATGAAGCCTCCAATTGGGTGGCTCTAAGAGAGGATGATGGAAGAGCATATCTCGTCAACAATGTTCCTGGTGAAGTCAAAATTAAGGGGCTTGGAAGGTTCGATCCTTCGACGCTTCTGGAGGGTTTTTCATTAGGAGATAGAATCACTGTTGGCCAGAAATCTTTGACCATAGTAGAAGCTGCTCTTCCAGAGGCTCGTCGCAACATGAATAGAAGGGCGCAAACAATTGGAATCAAGGATTCTGGATTTCTGATTTCCTGGATGGGAATCGGTGCCGGAAGCCGCGTACTGGAAGGAGGTCATGGCTCTGCAGGTCTTGCAATGAATCTTGCAAATGTAATGAGTTCCGAGGGGTGTTTAATCTCTGTTGAAAACCGACCAGAACATGCTGAAGTGGGACGCGGGAATATGGAAAGAATGGCTGATTTTTCTGCTGAGTTCCCTTCTTGGAAGTTATTAGAAATGGATCTGCAAAATGCCGCTTCGGAAGTTTTTGCAATATGTGGTGAGCTAGATGCTGCAATAATCGATATCGCAGAACCCTGGACGGTTGTCTCTGAAATTTCTCAAACCCTCAGAATCGGTGGAAGGATTGCGTGCTATTGCCCCACCACTGCTCAGTTAGAAAAATCCTGGAATAAGGTCGAAGAAGACGGTCTTGTCGTAGAATTTGCCGGTGAAGTAATCGAAAGACGATGGTCAAAAGCGGGTAGGGGCGGTGTGCGACCGGGGAATCAGCCAATGGGACACACCGCATTTTTGCTAATCGCGGCAAAAATAGCCACGATTGAAGAGGAATAATCAGTATCTAAAGTGTCTTTAATTGACGATTTCCATCTCCGCCAGGACCTATCCAATCTGCAGGTTTGTTTCCAAGAATTTCCTCAATAGATTTCATGTCATCATCGCTCATTGAAAGTGCAACTTCGATACAACCCAAATTATCTCGTAGTTGATCTTCTGTAGTAGCGCCTAAGAGTATAGTCGAAACATTTGGATTTTTCAAACACCAAGCGAGAGCGAGTTGCGCTGGAGTACAACCTTTGTTATGAGCAAAATCGACTAGATTAGCTACTATTCCGAACTCGCCACGAGCCCTTCTTTCCTCTAAATCCTGAAGCATCCAGTCGTATCCTTCCTGAGTAGGACGTGAATCTTCAGGTATTCCCTCGAGATATTTTCCAGTTAGGAAACCCGACCTAAGTGGGCTCCAAATTGTAGTTCCAATCGAATATGGAGAGTTGTAAAGAGGGAAGTATTCCTCTTCGAACCTCTGTCTGTGTAGCATATTATATTGAGGCTGTTCGAATTGTGGAGGTTCTAGACCTTCACTCTTTGCAATCCAATATGCTTCAGTAATTTGTTGCGCAGACCATTCGCTCGTACCCCAAGCTGTTGACCTACCGGAACGAACAATGTCAGTCATGGCCCTAACAACTGTTGCAGTAGGTGTGAATGGATCAGGTCTGTGACAGAATACCATGTCGACATAATCTAATTGCAGTCTTTCTAAACAATTATCCATTCCTTCGCGACAGTGCTTGATAGAGAGTCCGGATTCATTTACTCCGGAACCGCCCCAAAAAATCTTCGTAGTAATTACTAATTCAGAGCGTCTCCAAAGTTCTGCGTCTTCTGCCTGTAATTCTTTCAGTGCTAAACCGAAGATTCTCTCTGCTTCACCGTTTGGATTGCCATAGGCCTCCGCGTGATCAAAACAATTGACTCCTGCTTCGCGGGCAACTCGCATCAATTTCTTTGCAGTCTTTACTCCAGCATCCCCTGTCAGCCTATCTTTGACTCCATAGGTTGCCCAGAAACCATAGGAAAGAACGGAAACCTGAATTCCAGTATTGCCCATCATCCGGTAGTACATCGAGTCGTTGTCCATGTCTGTGTGTAGGGTATCGACTACTCAAGCATTAGCACGAAGCAAAACAGACTTTCGATTCGATTCATAAATTAAAGACCAGACGCAAAGCCATGCGCGACAGTAGCAAGTGGCACTCCACCGCCTTCCGTACTCACACCATTGGACAGGTTGTGAGTAATGGAGCAGATATGATTGGAGAACAGGTCTCCGTTGCCGGATATGCAGAAACAGTTCGAGGCCGCGGTGCAATTGCTTTCCTAATGCTCCGTGATGGAACAGGGCACATCCAAGCATTTCTAAAAAAGGACAATATGGATGAAAATACGTTTACTGCAGTCCAATCGGCCTCGCGTGAATCGACAATACAAGTAACTGGAACCGTGGCACAAAAGCGACCTCCAAAGGTGCCAGAAGGAGAACCTACACCGCCGCCTGAATACGAAATTAACGTAACCGAGGCTGACATACTATCATCTGCAGAAACACCGTTGCCAGTGGGAATTACCGATGATGTCAATGTTGGATTGGATATTAGATTGGATAACAGACATCTAGATCTTCGTCGAGCACACGTAAATGCAATGTTCCAACTTAGAAGTCGCGTGCTACAATACGGCCGCGACCATCTAATTGGCGAAGGGTTCCAAGAAATCAATTCGCCAAAAATTATCGCTAGTGCCAGCGAGGGTGGTACCAATCTATTCCCAATGATGTATTTCGATACACCTGCTTTCCTTAGCCAATCACCTCAGTTATACAAGCAATTGGCAGTCCTCGGTGGCTTGGAAAGAGTATTCGAAATAGGGCCAGCCTTTCGTGCAGAAAAACACGACACATACCGCCACCTGAACGAATTCATTTCCTTCGATATCGAAGGCGCTTGGATGAATGATGAAGACGTAATGGGAGTTCAGGAGAGGATGATTCACCACATTTGGAGCCAGGTTGTCGCAAATGACCAACATCTCATCGATATTATCAATGAATACAGAGTAAGTCAAGGTCAGGAGCCGGTGACTGTGGAAGTTCCCGAACTGCCATTCCCACGCATTCCATACTGTGACGCGATTGAAATCGTACAGAAAGGAGGTGGAGAGATTGAATGGGGTGATGATATCGAAAGTCACCACTGTGATATCATTGCTGCGGAATATCCAGGATTCCACTTCCTACCACGATGGCCAATGTCGATGAAGCCATTCTATATTTTCCATAATGAGAATGAGAAAGGCTCTACTGGTGGCCAGTTGAGTCGTGGATTCGATCTCAATTATGGCCGTGATGAGATGACCTCTGGAGGACAGCGAGAGCATCGTGTCGATGTTTTGGAACAGAATCTAAGAAACATGGATTTGGACCCAGCAGACTTCACCTTCTACACCGATGGATTCCGTTATGGCGCACCACCTCATGCAGGATGGGGGCTAGGTGTAGCGCGGCTACTAATGATCCTCACTGGGGCCGGTAATGTCCGAGAAGTTGTCTTGTTCCCGCGAGATCGTTCTCGAGTCACTCCCTAATCGAAACTGCCAATTTCCTATGTTGGCTAAACATCGGTTAATACGTTAAATCCGATTAGCATAATTTGTGAAATCAGCCATTATGGCTAGTATTGCTTGCATATTATTGCTGAGCACTGTCATGGCCACAGGTAATCTTACCAATCAAGATCAGGGAGAAGTGGTGATTGTTAGCGTCGACAGTACGAACTTACGCTTTTCACCTGAAACAATTACTCTGCAAGAAGGAGACACTGTGCGTTTCTTATGGAGTGGGGAATTACTCGCCCACAACGCTGTGGAGAGGGATGGATTGTTCGATTCAGGAGAAACCTCAAGAAATGTAGACTATAGCTACACATTCAAGATTGGTGAGAATGGAACCTACGAATATGTCTGTGAACCTCACGAAGAACTTGGGATGATTGGAACGATAATTGTAGAACCAATACCCACCGATGAGCAAGATCCGGAAGAGGAGCCAGACGAGGGTGATGGGGAATTACAGGAACAATCTGGGGAGATTGGAGTCCCGCATATTGAATTGGTGGTGGTTATAGGTATTCTAATTTTGATTTATCAGGTGGTTAGAATCAGAAGTTTTGGCGGTATTGAACTCCAGAAAAAGAGTAACTCCGAGGAAGAAATGGATGCTGAAATTCTAGAATAGATGATGCATTTTTTGGGAAAATAAGCGACCGAAAATAACGGGTATCAATGACCCCTTCGCAAGCATGGGGAGAGCACTGTGGGGGTTAAGACAAGTTTCGCATATTTGCTCTTAAGGGAGCACCCTTATGGAAGAGAAATGTTACGACAGATTCTCTCAGAAGGATTCATTCCGAGTATCGTAATTTCGGAGGACTCGGCGATTGCAGACGAAGAGAGAGAGAAGTTTCTCAAGCGCATAGAAGGAAATCCAATCGCCCCTACAATTGAGTCGCAGTTAGCTGATTTATCGAGTCAAGGAATTGATGTACCGCACGTAGAAGTAGCCATTCATAATTCTGAACAGGTAATGCCGTACATTGAGGATTTACCACTCGATCTAATTGTTTTTGGAGGAACTAGAATCATTCGTGGAGAAATACTCGACCACCCTAAAGATGGAGTGGTAAATTCACACCCAGGACTACTTCCTGATTGTCGTGGCTCAGCGTCTCCGGCTTGGAGTGTTTATCATGACATCCCGATAGGTAGTTCTACGCACTTTTGCGATAATGGAATTGATACCGGGGACTTGTTACTGAGGAGAGAAGTTCCAGTCAAGAGAGGTATGACATACGAGGACCTGTGCTACGAAACACTGGTTCTTGCTGGTGTATTGATGAAGGAAGCCCTGATGGGGTATGAAGAGGGGCGGTGGGATGAGATGCGACACCCACAGGGAGAGAGTGAACATCCTACTTTCAGGAACGCTCCAGAGGATGTGCTGCAGGTTGTTTATGAGAAACTTGCAACGCAAAAATATGCGCACTATGTTGAATAGGAGTTGAATAAATGAGTGATATGTTGAATGATGGATTTCCTTTTGCTGAAAACGCCTTGGTGGGAAGAACTGCATTAGTTTGCGGGGCTAGCGCGGGTATAGGCCGTGCTACTGCTCAAATGCTAGCACGAGCGGGAGCACGAGTCATCGCCTGTGCCCGAAGTGCTGATGCGCTGGAAGAATTAGTAGCGGAACTACATGGCTCAGGACATGAAATGCTTGTTCTCGATTTAGAAGATATTGAGGCCGTTAGGGAGGCTGTTTTGGGATTAGGCATGGTTGAAATTGTAATCAACAATGCAGGAGGCCCGCCCGGAGGCCCTCTTTTATCAAACAAATTAGAGGAGTTCGAAGGGCCGTTTTCGCGCCATTTACACGCATCTCATACAATCGCTCAGATTCTTTCTCCAAGAATGGCAGAATTGGGTTATGGCCGCTTTGTTAACATCATTTCAACTTCCGTCCGAGAACCGATTGACAATATCGGACTTTCAAACACCCTCAGAGGCGCAATGGCCTCTTGGGCAAAGTCACTATCTAGTGAATTAGACCCCTGTATCACCATCAACAACATACTTCCAGGGTTTACTGACACTGACCGGCTCGGCTCTCTTGCAGGATCAATTTCCGAAAGAACTGGAAAGTCGGTTGAGGAGGTTCAAGAAACTTGGATGAATTCAGTCCCTATTCAACGCCTCATAGACCCGATGGAAACCGCAGCCGCTGTCACCTTCCTCTGCTTACCAAGTAGCGGAGGCATTCGCGGTGTTTCTTTGGCTGTCGATGGTGGCAGAATGCGCTCCATTTAGTGTGTTGATTTGCATGAACTTCGACATCTTCTTCTCGATTTCACAAACTCCGGACACTTCCGGACATATACCAAGTGAAACAGAGATGTTTGCTAACTTTCTTGACCAGGCTGAGAAAGCCGATGAGTTAGGATTTGGCGTTGGTTGGGTTGCTCAGGCACATCTTTCAACCGAAGTTCAGAAGCAGAATTCCAAGCCTGTTGTCCCACATTATCCTGGTGAAGTTGGCCTCTGTACCGATTTTTTTCAAGTAGCAACGGCGATGTTTGCTCGGACAAAAAAAATGGAAGTTGGTAGTGCTGTTATGTCGATTCTAGCTAGTGGAGGGCCAATTCCACAGGCAGAACGAGTAGGGTCATTTCTTGCATTACATGGAATGAATCCTGAAGAAAAGCGAAGATTGCATATCGGTTTTTCAGCCGGTCGCTTCGAATTCATGGCTCGGCCTTACGGAATCGTACCTCGAGATGCGGTTGAGGAGGCTGCTTGGCCTGCTCTAAGAGGTCAGATTTTCGCGGAGGCATCTGAGATTTTCCTAAGGCTATTGAATGGTGAAGTGATTTCTAGTGAAATGATTGGAAAGACTATCCTGACCAGAGATAATTTCCGCTCCGAGGAAGATTGGCAGAATGTTCAGGATGCTGTCATGGAAATGCATAGCCTATCACAGGCGCCGGAATCAATCACCATTCCATCAAGGTATGACTTCGAGGAAATCAAAACTATTCCACAGGAATGGCGTCGTGAATTACTCAACCTAGTGCTTGGAAGTCATGATGTAAATCTACAGATTGAGGTAAACAAGTGGGCGCCTGTTCAGGTGTTCAATCTCTCGATAACACCCCCTCATATCATCGAACAAACTCACAAAAGAATGTCAGAAAACTACCACTCATCAGGTGGTTCATGGACTCGTGATATGATGCCTCGTACTATCATGGTCTTCGTTAATGACGAGGAGGGTTTGACTGACGATGAGCGAAGCTTGGCTGCAAAAGAAGAAGCTAGAGCTGCACTGACAACCTACTGGCACGCTCTGGAGGGTACTATCGATCCAGCAAAAGTAGAGCGCGCTACCGATAACGCAGTAATTGGAAATGTCCATGAAGTTGCTGAACAAATTATAGAAAGATTCCACCCTGAAGATCGTTTAATGTGTTGGTTCGATTTCTTTAATCACGACTCACAAAGGGTTCAACGCAACATGGAGGCATTCATGACGAAAGTCGCCCCGGCGATAAATGGAGGGAGCGAATGAGCGCACGCAAAACCGATCAGCCATCCAGTGTAGCACCAGGTCGACCCGGATCTGCGGTATTCCCAACGAATCCTCTAGGAGAACAACACGAAGGTATCGCAACCGGACGTGATGTAGAGTGGGAACCATTAGTTGATTTCAGACGTATGGATGTCTCTGAAAACACCATTCATGGAGCGGTTGCTTGGGCACATGGTGACGAAATTATGCACTCATTCGGTGGTAATGTTTTGGTCTATGGCCGTTCAATGATGAAGCCGTTAATGATGAAGCCTTTTACTGAGGTTTTGGAAGAATTAGATTGGAAACAGAAAGCCATTTCCTGCTCCTCACATAATGGAGACACAGAGCATGTTGCAGCTGCTCAGTCCTTACTTACAGAATCAGAGTGGGGCTTGATGCAATGTCCATTAGACGTGCCATTGATTCAATTCGGGCGTCAGGTTAGAAGGCCAAGAAGATGGTTTCACACCTGCTCTGGAGAACACGCTGCAATACTCAAAGGAATGAGAAAAAGAGGGATGAATAGAGCAGGATATACTTTGCCTAGTTCGCCATGGTTTCCGGAGTACCTTGATGTTTTACGTGAATATATGAATAAACCAGATTGGGAACCATTGCGAGTCGCGAAGGATGGTTGTGGTTTTCCTACAACATCAAATACAGTTGATGAATTAGCCGTGATGTTCGCCAATCTAGCAAAAAATAGGAATGATGATTGGATTTGGGAGGCGATGAATAGGCACCCCGACCTAATTGGTGGATTCAACAGATTGGACTCAACTTGTATTAAGGCCGGAGAAGGAAAACTAATCGCAAAAGAAGGCGCTGATGGCTTACTCGGTTTATCTGTAGAACACCCTGATTGGCCTAATGGCCTTGGGATAGTAATCAAAGTCGCTCATGGTTGGAATTCTCAGGCAACCTGGTACGTCTCTCGTGCGGTTTTAGGAGTGTTAGGGATTCAACTTCGTAACCCATACCCACTACACAGACAAAAAGCGTTCATCGTCCCTGGTATTGTTCCAGATCAGTATCGGGATGCTCTTGAAGAAGTAGTAACATGGGACGAATGGGACCCTGATAGAGATAGATTCTCACTAGACTGGAAAGAGTACTCTGAAGCTATGACTCGTTCAGACCCGTTTGCAAATGAGGGAAGTCAGGAGAGTTAATTTTGGACCCTGGAAAGTGCTGTGAATCAGGTTGTACTCCTTGTGAACGAGACCCTGTTGGTAGTGAACCTCGAGATCTCCGCAATTACATAGATGGTGAGTTTGTCTGTCACTCTAACGACCAGTGGATGAACTTGCTAAAACCAGCAACTGGTGAGCGATTTGGAAGAGTTCCACTTTCGACACAAGTAGATGTTGATCATGCGGTTTCGGCGGCGAAAAAGGCTCAGCCATCATGGGGTCGGCTTAGCCATGCAGAAAGAGCTGAATGGTTAGATAAAATCGCTGATGCTCTAGAATCAAAATACGAAGATATCGCCGCACTTGAAAGCAAAGATACTGGCAAACCAATATCCTTAGCGCGTGCAGTAGATGCCTACCGTTCAGTAGCTAATTTCCGATTCTTTGCAGGATTAATTCGAGAAACTCACGCAGGTCAAAGAGAACGCTTTGAGATGGAGGATGCGACAAATATCGTTGTTCCAAAACCGGTAGGTGTTGGTGCATTGATCACTCCATGGAATCTTCCATTATACCTGCTAAGTTGGAAGGTCGCTCCAGCTATCGGAATGGGTAATACAGTTGTTTGTAAGCCCAGTGAATTAACTCCAATGACTGCAGATTTACTTATGGAAACTATTCATGAGGTAGGTCTTCCAAAAGGAGTGGTCAACCTAGTTCATGGAGATGGAATGGGCGCTGGTGGACCACTAACATCTCATCCTGATGTCGACCTTGTCTCATTCACAGGAGGAACAGCTACCGGAGCCAAGGTCGCCGCCGCTGCCAGTCCAATGTTCAAGAAACTCAGTCTAGAATTAGGCGGTAAGAATGCAAGCATAGTTTTCGACGACTGTGAGATGGAGAAAACCGTCGAAGGAGTCACTAGAGCCGCATTCCTAAACCAAGGCCAAGTGTGCCTATGTGGTTCTAGAATTCTTGTCCAATCTGGAATTTACGACGAATTTGTTGAAGCTTTTGTCAATTCAGTTGAATCAATGAAAATCGGTGACCCTTCAGATGAATCTACCCAATTAGGGGCATTGATTTCAGCAGACCATCTCGCGAAAGTGGAAAGTTATGTCGAGTTGGCAAAGGAGGAGGGCGGCGAGATACTCACAGGAGGATATCCCTGTCTTCCAAAAGAGTTTGAACATGGCAATTGGCTGGCCCCCACCGTCATTTCAGGTGTAGCGACAGATGCTCGATGCACAACTGAGGAAATCTTCGGACCTGTTGTAACCATACATCGTTTTGAGAGCGAAGAAGAAGCAATTGCGATTGCAAATAACACCCGCTATGGTTTGGCAGGAAGTATTTGGACTCGTGACCTGGAAAGGGGACAAAGAGTTGCTGAGAATATTGACACTGGCATGGTTTGGGTCAATACTTGGCTACACCGAGATTTGAGAGTTCCATTTGGTGGAGTCAAGGATAGTGGAGTCGGAAGAGAAGGTGGACGTTGGAGTCTCGGCTTTTTCTCAGAACCAATGAACATCTGCCTCAAGCACGATTGAAAACATCAACTGTGAAATGTGAGTTCGCTCGCGTGACGCATTAGAATATGGCCTCTGTGGGAATTATTGGACTCGGTTCATACGTGCCTCCTCACGAAATGAGTAATGAGGATTGGGCGGAAATCGTTGAGACCAGCGATGAGTGGATAACCACCAAAACTGGAATGAAAAGGCGACGAATCGCTGACAAAGATACGCACACTTCAGATCTAGCTGTAGAAGCATGTAAGAGGGCTCTGGATGATGCTGGATTAACTCCAGACGACATAGATTTGGTAATACTCGCAACCTCATCCCCTGATGTTCCACTTTCCTCGACAGCGGGAATTATTCAGGAAAAATTGGGTTGTTCTGATTGTGGGGCCTTCGACATCAATGCGGTTTGTGCAGGATGGGTTTACGCGCTTGATGTTGGCGCTCGCTTTGCTGGAACTCCCGGCTACGACAAGGTTCTAGTGGTCGGATCTGAAATCTATTCTCGCATTCTAAATTGGCAAGACAGAACCACCTGCGTTCTATTTGGTGACGGAGCAGGGGCGGCTGTTCTAGGTGAGGTGGAAGATGGAAAAGGCGTCTTGGGCTCTTGGCTAACAAGTGATGGTAGCGGCTCGGGTGTAATCGAAATTCCAGCAGGTGGAGTTAGAGTTCCAATTCCGAGTGATAATTTCGAGGAAGGAATGCAATACTTCCACATGGACGGTAGAGCGGTTTGGAACTTCGCCATCGAGGCCTTTCCACAAGCGGTACTTAGCGCACTGGAACGGGTTGGAAAAAGTCTCGATGAAGTAGACTTAGTAATCCCTCATCAGGCCAATATCAATATTATCAAAACAGGAATGGAAAAACTTGGCCTGCCAATGGAAAGGACATTCACAAATTTGCACAAGTACGGAAACACTGCCGGTGCAAGTGTACCAATCGCCATGCGTGAAGCGATGGATGAGGGTCTGATTGGCCCAGGATCTCTAGTGGTTACCGCTGCATTTGGTGGTGGTTTAGCATGGGGAGCTAATGTCATCCAATTCTAAGCCTATTGTGGGACTAAAACAGCGATGACTGAGGATACATCAACTTCCCCAAAGTTGTGACTATCCTCACTAGCCGTTGGGTCTGGGTTGTCACCAACAAGGAATAATCGACTATCTCCTATGGATTGAACTCGTTTTATTATCCTTAGATTAGGCCGGAATGGATGATCTAACAATACTATTTGCCCCACTGCTACTAAGTTTGAGTCGATTCTCTCAAACTTAGCAGTGCTACCCTGCTTGAGTGTAGGCCACATTGAGTCGCCATTTACGACGACATTCAGGAAGCGCGAATCCATGGGTCTTCACGGCCCTTGGTACCCCAGAACATGTGGTGGATTGATTCAACCGCATCCATCAATTCCTGAGCATGTTGCTCTGAGACTTCGACTTTGCATGCCGAGCAGAGTTTTGCAGCTTGCCAGAACGTATCGTGTAGGTCAGGGATTGTTTCAAGATGTTGAGGCTTGAAGTAGTCAGTCCAAAGTACCAATAATTCGTCCTTGCACTTTTGTGCTTCTTCTTCCTTGATTGCAGCATAGCGGCTCATTGTGTTGATGTAGCTTGCAGTTCCACAGTCCGAGCCATGGTTTTCAGCAAGAGTCGCCATCTTCTTGGTCATTGATTGGACCGCCTCAGCGGCAACTCTTGCACTTGCAGGGTCGTAGACTCCACAAGGACCGTCGCAGTGTGCACTAGCTTCGATAGTTTGGATAAATTCGTTGTCATTCTCTGTCATTTGACTCACCTTCGAATAACCGCATTAGGTGTCGCATTATCAATGCGACTAATCCAACCCTTCATGCAATTAATCGGAAGCTCACTGTTCGTAAGGTTCCCAAGCACCCGTCAAGACGTTATGCTTGAGTAGACTTCCATCCGGGTTTTGTACCCAAACATCTCCATTGGCATCTCGCCAAACTTTCTGCCCGTGTTCGTTGACTTGAGCATCTGGAGGCGCTTCGATTTTCGGAGCAGGCGGTGGTGTGGTTGCTAGAAGACTGTCAAGGTCTAATTCCTCAATTTCTTCAGTAGGTTGTGAGGCATCATGGGATTCCGTAAGCGCCTCCTCCTGTACCTCAGCCTCATGAGTTAAATCCATTCCAACTTGTTCAGAAATTGATTCATCCATTGATTCTGCCACTGTCTGTTCTGCTGCTTGTAAGTCGAACATTGTAGTGGATGGAGTTTCGTCTGGTAGAGGTTTAGGCACACTTTCCTCTTGTATTTCCGTATTTTCGTCAAACATTCGGTCCTCAGCCGATACTCTAACTTCTACTCCGGCGATTTCGCGAATCTCGTGAGTGCTATCATCGGCCTCGGCATTCTCCGAACGGCCACCAATACCCATTCGTACGCTAAATCCAATCACTCCAAGGATAATGAAACCGATAACCAGATGAACCGCTGCCTGCCCATAGGTTTGGTAAAACTTCACTGTAGGGAATTTGTCAGAATTATCGCCCGTCCCATCACCATCAGTATCCTCCCATTCTGTTGGATCTTTGGGGAAAGCATCGACGCTGTCATTGTAACCATCGCCATCATAATCAGCTACAAGCGGATTTAATCCTAGCTTAAGTTCTTCAACATCTGGAATACCATCGCCATCGTCATCTGTGTCTGCATTATCTCCTATTCCGTCACCATCAGTGTCCAACCACTCTGTTGGGTCCAAGGGGAGATGATCTTCTGCATCGGAAAATCCGTCATTATCGTCATCACTATCTTCTATAGTATCCTCGCAGCCATCTTGATCCCAATCGTTGGATTTTGTACTAATCCAATTCAGTAGACCATAGTCGCATTGATCTATGTGGTCGATTATGCCATCATTGTCGTCGTCTTCATCAAGGAAATCAGGAGTTCTATCTCCCTCGTAATCTTGGCGACAGTCCTCAACATCATCAGATCCGTCAACCAAAGTAATTCGGCCTTCTGGACACGGCAACGGCTCAGTAGCGCCTTCGATGTCTATGTAGTAATCCTGAGGTGCTGCCGTCTGAGATATTGCTCCGGTGGTATTCACGAAGTAGCCCAAGCTAGCTAATCTGCATTCGGTTTGTTTCCTTTGATTTTGGTAACTACCCTCCTCACAAGGTAATTGTGCGGGAGAGGCAGGATCCGGGACGTAGTTTCCTGGTTCCGAATCTAAGCAAGCAAACCCAGTAGTTGACCCTGGGTTGGAGTTGAATGTTCCTGCCTCACAGGGAATTTGAGCATTGGCGGCTTGCGTATCTACGTAATGACCTGGGTCGGCCATCAAACAGCTCGACCCGCCACTATTTGGTTGATAGTAGCCGTAATCACAGGCTTGCTGTGAGCCTGAACCTATGTTTTCTACAAAGTATCCGGGGTTCGCATCCATGCAATCATTTGACGAGGTAGAGCCAGTAGAAGGGTTGTAAGTTCCCGCTAGACAGGCAGTTTGAGAAGAGGCAAAGTGCGAGTCGACATAGTACCCTGGATCTGCGGGGTTGCATAGTGTCCCTCCTCTCTGCCCCTGATAGGAACCCATGGAACAGCCAATTTGGCCTGTAGAGCCTTCGTTTGGAACATGATAGCCAAAGTCCGCATCGATACAACTGGACTGGCCTGGTGCCGGTTGATAGGTTCCTACTGGGCAAAGAAGTTGTTCGGCCGAGCCAGAATTTGCCACGTAACTTCCAGCATCAGCGGCAATGCAATCTGCAGAATTTACTGAGCTGGCGTTTGGATTGTAGGTTCCCGCGAAGCATGCTGTCTGCGTTGAAGCCGCTTCCGTATCAACGTAGTATCCGGGGTCGGCTGTATCACAGCCAGTTGAACCTTGAGAACCCTGCCAAGTTCCAAAAGAACACGGTAATTGTGCATTGGAAGCTGAATTCGGTACGTAATATCCAGGAGATGCGGCATCGCAGGCGATTTGTCCTGGAGTGGAGGCAAAACTACCAGGGTTGCATTCATCCTGAGCAATAGAGCCTTCTAGAGCCACGAAATGGCCTGGGTCTGCAAGCATACAATCAGTTGCTTCATCTGCCTGATTATAGGGGTTGTAAGAACCTGCTGGACAAGGAATTTGGGCAATTGCAGCAAGAGTGTCTACGTAGTTTCCAGGTTCGGCTTGGAAACACTCTGCTTGGCCAGAAAATGGTTGATAGTTCCCGGGAAGGCAGGGTTGTTGATTGATTGAACCGGATGAATTAGTATAATATCCAGCGGATGTTGTTAGGCAACTAGTCTGGCCACTAGCTGGTTGATATTCTCCCATTAAGCACGGAGTTTGGGAACTCGAACCCACATCATCGACATAATGACCCGGGTCTGCATTTTGGCAGAACCATTGGCCGGAGAGTGGTTGATAGGTGCCAATAGAACATTGAGTTTGATTGGTTGCTCCTTGATTTGGGACAAAATGACCTGGGTCTGCGTTTATGCATTCTCTCTGGCCTGAGTTTGGTTGGTAGGTTCCTCCATTACAGATTGTCTGATTGGCTTGACCAGTCACAGGAACATAATATCCTGGACTTGCTGCAAAACAGGTAGTCTGGGCTGAAGATGGTTGATAGGTTCCAATTGTACATTGAGTCTGAGATGTCGACCCTGTTCCGTTGACATAATGGCCAGGCCCTGCTGCTGTTTGTGAAGTTGAGGCCGGATATGCCACGAAGTAACCCGAAGACGCAATGATGCAACCTGTTTGTCCGGAATTAGGTTGGTAATATCCAGGAGAACAGGCTGTCTGAGATGATGCACCTGTTGCGTAAACATAGTGACCAGGTGACGCCTGATTACAGGATGTTGAACCGGTTTGACCCTGCCAAGTTCCTGAAGAACATGATGTAGTTTCTATACCGTGTTCAGCATCGATATTTATCGCCGTAGAACCTACTTGTGTTGCTGACGAACTTGTTGATCTCAAGTTGACAACTAGGTTATAGTCGTCTGAGTTATTGAATCCAGATGAATAGCTAATTCTGATGTAATACATTCCACTTGAATTATTTGCAGGGGCTGTAGATACTTGATCCGAGCCATTGGTAGAAGATGTATCGATTACTTGGAAGGTAGAATTTAACAATTCAATATCATAATTCTGCCCAGCAGGAGATGTTAGGTTTGCTGTGAACCATGTTGTTCTAGATAGATTAAGAGAAAATACGTCTATACTATCTGAACCTCCTGAAATCGAAGCGGAATAATTCGCACTCATCGCTGATAGTTCCACGGCTGTTGTGTTGCTTGAACCAGCGTCACCACCTGCTGGATTAACATAGGAACCCGCAGGAGCCGGAGAGCAAGATGATTGCCCTATTTGAGTATTTGAATAACCAATCGCACATTGTGTCTGATTCTGCGATGCCGATGAATCTACATAATGACCAGCGGATGCATCAAGACAGGAAGTTTGGCCCGTGAATGGTTGGAAAGTTCCTGGCTGGCACTCGGTCTGGACCAAAGTGATACCCGATGCTGAATTACCGGCGGACGCATCAATACATGCCAATCGACCATATTGACCCTCGTCACAATCTGCCCATCTTGCGGGGTTGTTTGGATAATCGTCTTCTGAATCAACAGTCCCGTCACCATCGTTATCGCCAGTCTGATGCGTGTCGAAGAAATTACGGACTCCATCTCCGTCAAAGTCCTGCTCTGTATATGCGATATGAGCACCATCGGAAAATGTCAATTGGTAAGGGTTGAGAAGTGGGTCAGTTGTATTATCAAACTCGCCAGACTGAGCACCCCAGCAGTGCAATGAGTCATCGGATAATAGTGCACAAGTAGAATCAGAACTCGTCGCTGCTGCGATTACCGTAAGTCCAGAAGTCAGGTTCACATGAACAGTTGAGTCTCCTTCACCTGGGAAAATATTCTCCGCGACACAATCCGAATTAATCGTCGAAGAACAGGTTCCATCGCCTAACTGACCATGAGTATTGACTCCCCAACATTGCATAGAACCATTGTCGGTTACTGCACATGTGTGAGAACCGATACCATCGAGCATGATGGCGCCAACATTAGCACCTAAATCGATAAGATGGACATTTCCTGTAACAGCACCATTATCCGAGAAAACTGTGTACTTGTTACCCCAACAACCAACAGAGCCATTCTCAAAAATTACGCAAGAAGATAGCCCAGAAGTAACTAATGAAACCGCTCGTAAACCAGTAGAGTG
>DAMG01000008.1:448-6652 GCA_002497025.1 Euryarchaeota archaeon UBA126 | reverse complement strand
TTTATTCGGTCGTAAACAGGGATGGTTGCTTCTAGGTTTAGAATCAACTCTTCCCAGTCTTCAGAGCCGATGGTTTCGTGGTCCACGAATGGCGGGGAATACGGACCTATATTTGGTTGGTTTGGGGAGCGGTGCCGCCAAGTATCGGCTGACACATTTCTCAAGTATCGAAGGTTAGCATGATATACCCATTTCTGGTCGCCGGCCTCACCAAAGGTGGAACAAATGGGTCACGAAGATGTACTCCGCACCATAAGGGAAGCAGAAGAGGCCGCTGCTGCGGCCATATCGAAGGCAGAATCAAAGGCTACAAGTATCGTCCAAAAGGCAAGACTAGAAGCCGCTGAGTCACTTCAAACAGGACGTACGGATTCAGAAGCAGAAGCACAGAAAATTGTTGCAGATGCCCGTAAAGCCGCTGAAAAGGAAGCGGGAACAGTATCTGCCGATGGAGACGCAACTATCGATTCAATTCACAGTAGCGGGAAGAAGAATCGTGACAAGGCAGTCAACACAATTCTAGATGCTTTCCGAGCGTGAAATTAACCTAAGGAGGTCGCTAGGGATGTCACAGGTTCAGACTAGGCAGATGGGTCGTCTGACCGCTGCTGGAACTTTGGACAAACTCGATGACGCTCTTAGCCTTCTTGCAAGATTAAAGGCGCTACATTTCATTGATTACGATGGGTCAGAGGATGACTTATCACTTGGTAAACCAAATGACAAAGCAGAAGAGATTGCAAAGTTACTGAACAAAACCAGAGCCGCTGCTGCTCAAGTTGAACCTTCAGGTCCTAGTAAAGCGGCTTCACTCGCCACAGTCAGAAAATCAATTGATGAAGGGCTCGAAGATAAAGTCGACACACTACTAGGCGATCTTAGCCGAATGGACGAAATTGAGAATAGTATTTCCTCACAATCTGAAGAAGAGTCAGTATTGTCTCTTCTGTCCCCTTTGGGCATAGATATCGAACTACTATCCGGATATGAGTCAATCACATCCTTCGTTGGCACAGTTGACGACCTAAAAGCAGCAGAGAACGCTGCTGGAAATGGAATGTTTGTCAGTGGTACCTCCGGCAAGACCAATGTCGTCGCAGTGTTTGTTCGAAACGACGACGCTGATTCAGTATCATCAGCACTCTCGGAAGCTGGATACGCTGAAATTCAACTGCCAGAAGGTTCGGGCGACCCGTCATCTCGAATGAACGAATTGATGAACCAGAGATTGGCGCTACAGAGTGAGGGTGAGGAAATATCCAATTCTGTATCGAACTGGGTTGACGATAACGGCGAAGAACTCATTTGTGGTCTTGAAGTTCTAGAAAGAGATCACGAGTTGATTACATCTCCAGTAAAAGTAGCAGTATCAGCCCATGCTTTCGTAATTGATGGCTGGGTCGAAATGGATAGGTCAGCCGACATCAAGGTCGCTCTAGGTAATATATGCACAGTAGTAGATGTCGAACCATTCGTAATTCAAGCAGGTGGTGCTCATCACGACCATGATGATGAACATCATGAACCAGAGATGCCACCAATTGCCTATCAACCGAGGTCAACGACAAAGCCAATGGAACTAGTTACCGATATGGTAGGGAGGCCAGGATATGGGCGACTTGACCCTACTGTATTCATGTTCTTCACTTACCCAATTTTCTTCGGTGTAATGCTAGGAGATATGGCGTACGGACTTGCAACCGTAGGTCTCGGTACCTTGCTATACAGTAGAGCAGGAACAAATGACACCCTGAAATTAGGCGGCAGATTCCTCCAAATGATAGGCGTATCTACCCTAATTTTCGGCTACTTATATGCCGAAATAGCCGGTTTTGAAATATTCTTGTACGACAAAATGACCTATGCTGATGGAAGTTACATGAAAGATGCAGCAGGTCATTACATGTATACTGACAATCAATCTCCAGTCGCCTTCCTCAGCGCACTTTACTTCCCCTTTGATATCGAACATGGATACGGTTGGGAAGCGTCCTATGGTTTCAGCCTATCACTTGCTTTCCCATTCCACAGAGTTGGAAGCCACATGACTGATCTAATCATCATCAGCCTATACATGGGTTGCTTCCACGTACTTCTAGGATTAATCATGGGATTCCGTGATATCCTGCTAGTTGGAAATGGGCACGGAGGGGTGGGCCTAGTCGCTGCATTCTTCGAAAAAGGAGTATGGATGATTCTAATGGTTGGAGGATTCATGTTTGCTCATGGATTCCTTGGCAGCTACGACGAACTACTGCTCCCAGGAGTATCACTAATCGCATTCTCAACGATTTGCCTAATCTGGACTCTTTACAGATACCATGGTTTGGATTTATTCGTTGCAGTCCTAATGGGTCCAGTCGAAGCCATTGGACTAATGCCGACAGTGATTTCCTATGTTCGACTTTTCGCAGTAGGAATTGTCGGAGTTAAGATTGCTGAAACCGGCAATCACATGTTCTTTGATAAAATCTCAATGGACGAGCCATTGATGGCAGTTTTGCTAATCATTGGCTGGCTCCTAGTCCAAGTATTCGCTTGGTTGCTAGGTGTATTCAGTCCAAACATCCACGCAGCACGTCTGCACATGGTAGAGTGGATGAAGCAATATTACGATTCCAGCGGTCAGCCGTTTTCGCCCTTCGGCGGAACCTCGCAATATGTGGAGGGTGAGTAATCAGCCGGCTGTCAGCATGGGAAAAAATGGAGGAAGAAAAATGAAGAAAACCGCAATAAAAGGAATGAGTCTATTGTTCGTCCTGTTTGTCGTCGCTGCTTTTGCAACCGGCGTACAGGCTCAGGATGCAGCAGACAATGAGAACACGACAGCAGGTTACGCCGCTCTCGGAGCCGGTGTAGCACTCGGTCTGGCAGCTATTGGTACTGGTATGAGCCAAGGTCCAATCGGCGCTGCTGCTGTAGGAATGATTGCAGAGGACAGGTCACGACTTGGTCACGCAATTTTGTTCACAGCTCTACCTGAAACAATTGTTCTATTCGGTTTCCTTGCAATGTTCGTTATGCCAGGCCTCGCCTGATTGCGAATGCAAAGAAATTGAATTTTGAATGAAATAACGAGTTGATAATATGACTCTTGAAGCGCTAGCAGAACAGATTGCAGCCGCGGCTAAAGCCAAAGGCGAAGCAATCACAGAGACCGCGCGAGAGCAAGCCAAAGAGATCGCATCAGAATCAGCCGCTACTAATGCGGCTGCTCGCGACCAGGTTGTTGCTCGAGCAAAGCGAGAAAGCGACCAACTATCCGTAGAAGTTGTAGCATCAGCGCGCCAAGCAAATCAGAAGCGAGAGCTAATTGCTCGCCGTGAAGTTCTAGAAGAAACATGGCAAGAAGTGCAAGAAAAAGTTGGCGCAGCCGATTTAGCTGGTCGTACTGACATACTGAATTCCCTACTAAAAGAGGCTGAATCTGCAGGTGGAGATATGATTCTTCACCCGGTAAATACCGACAGAAAGGCACTAACTGGAAAGGGATTCGATATTGGCGATGATGTAGACGGCTTAGGTGGATTTATTCTCGAATCCTCAGATGGTTCAATACTATTGGACTACAGATTCGATGGACGATTACAAGAGGTTTGGGAAGCCAACCTCGGTGCAGTAAACAAACTAATGTTTGGAAATTGAATAGGTGATTAGATGGCAAGATTAGCGGTTGGAAGTTCTAACATTTCCAATGCCGGAGCGAGAGCAAAAACTCGCAAAGCTTCGCTAATTGATGGCACAAGGATTCGCCAACTCCTACAACAAGGTACAGATTCAATAGGAGCCAGTATCGGTGAATTCGGATACAGGCAAGAAATGGATATGTATTCTACAAGGATGTCTGGATCAGATGCTATTGAAGCCGCTCTAACTCACAATTTGGACAATGACCTAAATTCGGTACTCGGTTTCTGTCAAGGAAACCTAAGAGACCTTGTCGCTATTTATGTTGAGAGATTCCAATATGAGAAGGTCAAGACAGTTCTGAGGTCAGTATCAAAGGGCGCATCAGATGAGATGATTGCCGATCAAATATTACCCGAAGAAAATCCGAGTAATGCACATTGGTTGCACATCGTCCGTACGACGGAAACCGTTCAAGAAGCCATAGACGCAATGCAAGGCTCTCCTTGGGGGAGATGCCTAGCAAAATTAGATGCAGATACATCTCTAACTGAGATGGAGGATGCTTTGGATAGACAGTACTTTACTGATTCACTCGCAGCATCCCGAGGCAAAGAAGGAAGCCCTCAATTAATCAGATATCTGCAAATCGAAATAGATCACAGGAACATCGTGAACCAGTTCAGAGCACTGAGACAAAACCTGTCTACTGAAACACGTGAGAAAATCAATATCTCAGGTGGAAAAATTGCGGATGCTGTAATCAGAGCTGCTTCACAGGCAGATACAGAGGAGGCTTTGCTCGATGCTCTCAGCCGTTCGAACTCTTTCGACGATTCAGGCTTCGATGAGGCTCTACAAGAATCAGCGGAGCGTTCAACGCTTGACCCACTGGTCAACTTACTAAGGCTAAAGAGATTGAAGATGCTTAGGAGATTTTCATACCTCAATCCTGTCTCTGCGTTCCCTGTGATTTACTACATTCAAGCCAAGGTTCTGGAAGTTCAGAACCTACGCCTACTCGTGCGCGGTAAGGCGGCAGGCCTCTCCGATGAGGTCATTGAAGCGCACTTATACATCTGAGGTGAAAAAATGGATATCGCAGTAGTCGGAACACCAGAATTCACCCTCGGATTCCAACTCGCTGGCGTAACCCGCCTGCACAATCCAGTAGATTTAGAGGAGACAGCAAATGTGCTCCGAAGTCTGATGGATACACCCGAGGTCGGTATTGTCGTAATCGACAGCTCCGACCTCACACAGATGCCAGAGAAGTTGAGATTTCAACTCTCAGAGAGCATCACGCCCACCGTATTGGGTATTGGGACAGAGGAGGATAACACCCTTCGCGAGTCCATTAAGTCAGCTCTAGGAGTTGACCTATGGAAGTAATTCCAGAAAAAGAAAAGGAAGTGAAAAAATGAGTGAGGAAAAGGGATTGATTTATCGCATTTCAGGACCAGTAGTTACCGCTGTAGGTATTACCCCAAGAATGTATGAGGTTGTACGAGTCGGTGATGAAGGACTGATGGGTGAAGTCATTGAATTGCACGGAGACCAATCGGTTATCCAGGTTTACGAGGAAACATCGGGCATCAAGCCAGGTGAGCCTGTAATCAGAACGGGGCAGACTCTGTCTGTTCAACTCGGTCCGGGTCTGCTTACGCAGATTTACGACGGAATCCAGCGACCGCTGGAGGACCTCGAGGAGACTATGGGTGCCTTCATCACACGTGGTGTAGATGCTGATGGTTTAGATCTCAAGAAGAAGTGGGAGTTCAATGCTACCGCTTCGAAAGGAGATGAGGTCGACGCAGGTCACGTAATAGGTACAGTACAAGAAACTGAGACTATCGAACATCGAGTGATGGTGCCACCAGGAAAGAGTGGTACAATCAAGAGTATCAAATCTGGTAAATTCGATGTCACACAGACTGTTTGTACTCTCGATGATGGTACGGAAATTGCCATGATGCAAGAATGGCCGGTTCGAACACCGCGCCCATTCGTTCGAAAGTACGCACCGGATGTTCCACTAATCACAGGTCAGAGGATCCTCGACTTCCTTTTCCCTCTGGCTAAGGGTGGTACCGCTGGTATCCCTGGACCATTCGGAAGTGGTAAGACCGTTACACAACAACAGTTGGCTAAGTGGTCTGACGCTCAAATCGTTGTTTACATTGGATGCGGTGAGCGAGGAAACGAGATGACTGAGGTACTTACTGAGTTCCCTCACCTAATCGACCCGCACACAGGAAAGCCTCTGATGAACAGAACCACGATGATTGCAAACACGTCCAATATGCCGGTTGCTGCTCGTGAGGCTTCTGTATATACTGGAATCACTATCGCGGAATACTTCCGTGATATGGGTTACGATGTTGCTCTAATGGCTGATTCAACAAGCCGCTGGGCAGAAGCAATGCGTGAGATTTCTTCTCGACTTGAAGAAATGCCTGGTGAGGAAGGTTACCCTGCTTACCTATCCAGTCGACTGGCTGAATTCTATGAGCGCGCAGGTCGTGTTCAGACTCTCGCTGGAGACGATGGCTCTGTATCAGTTATCGGAGCGGTATC
>DAMG01000008.1:0-129 GCA_002497025.1 Euryarchaeota archaeon UBA126 | reverse complement strand
CCTCCTGGTGGTGACATATCCGAGCCGGTCAGCCAAGGTACATTACGTATCGTCAAGGTGTTCTGGGGACTTGACGCAGGTCTTGCTCGTCAGCGACACTTCCCGGCGATTAACTGGCTGAGTTCATAC
>DAMG01000095.1 GCA_002497025.1 Euryarchaeota archaeon UBA126 | reverse complement strand
CACATATCATACTTCATATCCCACATACCTCCTGTAGGCTTGATTGAAATTCCTCCAGTATCGAAGGTGATTCCCTTACCTACGATACACGGCCTTCTTGTGCCTTGATCTTTATTGGGATTCAAAGTAAAAATTACCATGCATGGTTTCCTTTCACTCCCCTTGCCAACATTGATCAGTCCACCCATCCCTAGTTCCTGCAATTTTTTCCAGTCATACACATCGACTACGACATTGTCCTTGTTCTTGGCCCACTCTTGGGCCCTCCTAGCATACTCCATGGGGTACAGAACATTTGCTGGTTCATTACCCAAATCTCTTGCAAGATGAACTCCAGCTACTATCGCTAGTGATTCTGACAAGCACTCCTTCAATGATGACTGATATCTTGAATTGGCCTGAAAATCTACTGTCCACGGCTCATCAATGTATTCATCCGGAACCTCTTGGTGCTCGAGGAATTCATAATCTCGAAGCATCATTCCCTCAGCGAAATCGTTTATTCGTTCGCTATTCCATCCAGATGTGAACCTAACAGTAACTTCAGTCCCTTTCTTTTTTGACATAGCCGAGATTAGTCTGGCACCGATGTTTCTGGCCCTCTTATGACCCAGTGCCCCCTTCTCGCCCATTCCGACTAGAATTATGTTACACCCGGGGGTCCAAATTGACAATCTCTTCCCTTTTTTTGCCTCAAAATCCCCTGATGATATCGCCTCTCTGACCAAGCTCCTCTGACTCCTTCCCAATCCAGTGAGTGAGTTGTTGGGCGCCTTTTCATTTCCTTCGAACAACGGAAGAATTAATTGAGAACCGGGCTTTACGAATTCACTAACACTAATTTCCATATTTACTCCCAGAAGTCCCATTAATGGGTAGTTTACAAACAATTCCTTTTGAAAATCACCATTTAAGGCCTAATTTACACGATAAATTATTTTGAGTCATCTCTCCCTTTGAATGCAGCAAAGAGAATACAAAACATACATAGAATTACAGAAGGTGAAGACAAAGCCCGCTTATTCGTACTAATGAATTCAATGCTCGTTTCGTTTACCGGTTCCGAAACCCAAGCCGATGAATCGATCACCCGTTTTTGATAAACAAGAATGAAATCTCCGTTTTCAACAGAGATTGGGGCATCCCCATAATCTAGGGTCACAATAGTGCTATTTGTTGCATTTACTCCAAATCCACATCCTGGCATGGAGTAGTTGAATCCCAAATCATCGGCCTCACATGAAATTCCATCAGGACCGTCAATTCTTGGCATCCAAACCCCGCCATCCTCAGAAATAAAATTCAGCGTTACATTGGCAGTGCTAGCCCGACCATGATTAGTAACCTCGATTTCTACTGATTGGCCGTCAACTAAGAGTGAGTTCACTACTAGCCTAGCCCTCCAAAACCAGACATTATCGATCAAGTACTTCATTACCTCGAGCTCCTCATCCAATCTTTGTGACAATGGCTCAATTGTGCCCAGAAGAAACTGCTCATCATCAGTCTCGAAAGTGAAGGTTGGGTAACCCATCACCCCATAGCCATAATCTCTGCTAGTACCACAGTTGGGGTAAAGGCCTTGATTTGCATTTCTAATCGGTATATCTGAGATATCTGAATTCACATCGTCCCTGATAGAATGATAAAGCTCCCAGTCGGATGGTTGTTCTGGCCATTTTCCCCAAGGGTATAGAATAATCCAAACCCCTGTATGCATTGTGACGTAAAGGTCTGCATCGGGAACTTCTGTATTCATGTATATCGAGTTCGCAAGAGTTTCTGACTCACTGAATGCACTAGTGCCCGGCTGAGTAGTAGGGCATGTATTCCAGTAGTGGTCGTAGTTCCGGTTCAGATCTACTTGATTGACGTTCCACCTGGTATCGAAATCATTTCCATCTGCATTCAGCATTATTAGTATGTGTAGCTCAGTTTTGGAGAGAAAATCGATGATATCTTGTTCTCCATCAGCCCAACCCTCGATGTAATGCTCCGCAGTAAGGAACGCCAATTCTGTACCAAGATGCTCATTCCCGTGATGGCCTCCATCGATATACACCACTTCCTTGTTCGTTCCATCTGGCTTTAGATCGCCAGTACTCCAATCAGAAATCTGTAGCATCCAGAGGTTTCTCCCAAGTTCTGTTTGACCCACCACGAGTAGATTTACTATTTCCGGATGTTCATCCGCCCAAGCATTCAGGTCGAGAGTTAGTGTTGCATAGGAGTGATACCAATGTTCTTGGACAATATCCGGCTGACTGATCTGGGAACTGGCGATTGGCGATGCCGAAGCAATCGCCATAGAAGACAACACTACCATCACCAGCAAGCGGCGCATGGCGCCGCTGAGGGAGTCATACGCTACAACGATTATCCCTTGAAGCTCAAGAGGTTAGAGAAGTGACATGACACAATCTTTGCTGCAATCATGGCCGCACTGAACTCTGTCAGTGTCCCTTCCTTGCCCGGCACAATCTCATTCACATCCGCCCCAATCACTTCACATTTTACGGAGGAGAAAACTTGCTCAAGTATCTCCACAGACCCCCAGTGACTCAATCCGCCAGGGACCGGAGTCCCTGTGGAAGGCACAATCGAACCATCTAGGCCATCTACATCAAAAGTGATCCAGACCGGCCCTTCTATTTCGGAAAGCTCAACCAAAAGATTCTGCCAATATGATGTTCCTCTGGAAAAATTGAACAAATCCCCTGCGAACCATGTTTGGATTCTCCCATCATTCCGAATGACATCTTCTTCTTCGGAACTGTACGCTCTT
>DAMG01000052.1:21738-22972 GCA_002497025.1 Euryarchaeota archaeon UBA126 | reverse complement strand
TACCCTCTGATAAATCTTGAAATTAGTCAATTCAATAGTATGCAGATAGTTTATTCAGAATCTGAGACTCTCCTTTTCCATATAAGAAAAGATACAGCAACTAATAGTATTGTCAATAATATTGGAAGCATTAACCCAAGAGGCCCAGAGGTACCTAAGCCAAGTAGACTCTTCTCAACTTTGACCATGTTCGATGAACAGAAAGTGGGGAGCTCTTGACCCTCAAATTGAATTCCCAAGCATATATCAAAAGATGAATATGACATAGAATTAGACGTTGCTACAAAGCTGCAATCGTGTAATGTATAGCCAACCTTAGCCTCTAAAATACACTCTGGACTTTTGTCCTCAAAGCCATCTGGCCAATACACTGCTCCAGAATTATTGGAACTTATTTTCCCCATCTCAATCATGACGAAATTCATACTCATTGAAGCATCTACGTTGCTGCTGCATTCTAAAGTGAAATCAAAACTTATTTTTCTATCCGCTCCAATCTTCACATCCTCTGGTGTGTTGTAAATACTACAATCTGTGTAAGAATCGATTATGATTGTATTACTGTCAGTGTCGGATTGAGCCAAAAAACCTGCAGAAACACCGGCTACCTTTCTGACCACTGCTTTGACGGAAACCTCATGATTACTCGCTTCCATATGAACTGGTGCTCGGGCTTGAACTGTGATATTGTTTGTACCTCCTGCACCAATCAAAATTGTAGTTGGCCCACTTACTGCCAATTCGTCAAAGCTATACTGAATTTCTATTTCTTCAGGAGCACTGGAAGTATTCTCTATTTGGCATTCGAATGTAGTCGACCTAGTTGGATGTGTTGGAGACGAATCTAAGTGTACCGCGTTGTCTTGACAGTCTATTTCCACACCCGGTATTACTTGTTCTGCTTGAGCGGGAGTACCGGCAAACATCAGTAAAATTACTACTAGGATAATTTTGACTAAAACGGTCTTTAAAGCCACAAAATCACTCCATTCTACCTTGTCCTACTTCGAGTCCTTTCTAGTTATTTTATGGCAAGTTACTGAATAAAATTTTGGCAGTTGAATTAAACAGTATATCATCAGGAATTTTGAAACCTGCGGCAGCGAATGATTGGATTATGTTTCCTTCTTTGATCTTGTATTCTTCCGACGAACGAAACTGCTCCAAAATCATCTCGTCCGACCATCTTGTGTAGACAATGATGCGTTCGTCGTCTTCGGCAAATGTTGAACCA
>DAMG01000052.1:0-21604 GCA_002497025.1 Euryarchaeota archaeon UBA126 | reverse complement strand
AAATTTTTGCAGTTGAATTAAACAATATATCGTCAGGGATTTCAAAACCTGCAGCAGCAAATGATTGGATAATTTTTCCTTCACAAGTATGATATTCCTTCGACGAACGAAACTGCTCCAATGTCTCCTCTTCTGACCATTTAGTATAAACGATCACGCGTTTGTCATCTTCGGCAAATGTTGAACCAATGCAACCATTCTGAATTGCAATTGAAAGAAAAGCCTGCATGGACTCACTCATTTCTGAGGTGATTTCCTTGTCATTTTTGTTGGTAATCCACATTCTAACGACCGATGGTTTTTCCATACAGATACCATGATGCGGAAGTCTATACTCTTTCGCACGGATATGTCAGTATAGTAGACTAATGTCTCAAGAATCCGAGCTAATTATCGCGCTTGCCTCGATTTCCACCAGCAATCTATCATCTACCAGGGCGCAAATCTCTACGCCAGTAGAGACCGGCAATATTTCACCGAAAAATTTTCCGTGCACCTTTGCAACCTCCATCATGTACTCTTTGTCAGTAACATAAATCCGAGTACGGACGACATCCGACATGGTACCGCCTGCCTGTTCTATAGCATGCTGGATTTTCTCAAGGACATACTGGGTTTGAGCGCCTACATCCTCTTCTCCAAAGAAATTCCCCTCCGCGTCCACAGCAGTAGTTCCGGCTACCTCTATGAATTGGCCAACTCTGACCGCACGGCAGTACCCAGCAATAGGCTCCCAAGGCGCACCTGAAGAAATATTGATTCTCTCACTCATCTAATATCCCCTCCTACAGACCGATTGTTATTCCAATGACAGCCACGATAGAAATCATCAACAAATCAAAAATAAACCTCAATCTAACAATTCCCATGACTCTCGACAATAGCATCCCTCTATGATGTATCCGACATATCCCCTACCCTTTGATTCGCCTTTTTTTTGAATTTCCGGAAAAAGTTTCATTTTTGAATGAGTGAACGAAGTAACATGCTCGAAACTTCTGTTGAAGGCTTCTCGTTCGAAAATCAATCCGGAAATCCTCCAGATAATTCGCAATCTCCATTCGAAATTCTCTTTGGAATAATTTGTCTAGTTCTGCTGATTCCTGCAATATTCGTTGCTTTTGGGGAATTTAGGTACATTATCGATTATTTCGAATACGGCGGCGACATGAGTGATGTACTAAGTTGGATTTTGTATTCTACAACAATCATTTCGATATTGTTAATCTCAGGATTGCACTTTACCGGACTGATCAAATCAACTTCTTGGAAACTAGTTTGTGGAGGATTTATTATCGCAATTTCAATCATGAATCTGTTCTCTAGATTTTCTGACTTCGGAAAGGAAAGAAGGGAATGGGGTATCGATGAATTTTGGTTAGATTTTCTTTATTGGCCAAGTACACATGAAAGATTAGAATTGGCTTTTCTTGGAATCATCATAGGTTTTTTTGTTATCAAAAAATAGGAATTCTCATGAGCATGAGAGACTTTGGTCTACTGAATGATTAATCTCGAATCGCTTTGGTAATGGACCACAATCCCAACGCTGCAGCCGCAAACCAGGCAACTTCGAGAATGAAGAATGCCCACTCATCAATCAAGTATGCTCTGACTGCAAGAAGTCCTGAACCTAGTGCCATGAGAACTAGATATGGCCATTCTTTGCTGTTCAAAATATCTCTAGTTTCCAAGAAAAAAGCGCTTAGAATCAGTATCATTCCAGCATAGGCTACAATTTCGTTGTGAGCTAGGTCAACGATTTGTTCCCACATCTAATCGCCTGTTTAAGAAATCATATTTCTTGTCCAACAGCCGCCTTAAGCAGACCCAAGAAAGGCGGACTTGGTCGGTTCGGTCTAGACTTGAATTCGGGGTGATATTGAGTTCCTACATAATACGGATGATTTTCCAATTCCATAATTTCACAGCGCTGGCCGGTCTCATCTTTACCAACATAAACCAAACCTTCGGCTTCTATTCTTTCTATCAAATCAGGATTGACTTCGTAGCGATGTCGATGTCTTTCATCGACATGATCAGAACCCCCGTACAAACGCCTCATTTTGCAATCATCGACTAGGAATGGAGTAGGTTTTGTTCCAAGTCTCATTGTTCCACCCATGTGGGTCTTGGAAATTTCGGGCATGAAGACCACTGCTGGATTAGGTGTATTCTCATCAAACTCAGTTGAGTTTGCATTTTCTAGACCCAAGACATTACGACAGAACTCGATTGTTGCAATTTGCAGGCCTAGACAAACCCCTAGGTAAGGAACGTTGTTTACTCGAGCATAATTTGCTGCGGCGATTTTCCCTTCCACTCCTCGATTACCAAATCCACCTGGAACTAGAATCCCATCCGCCGCGCGAAGTAATTCCCAGGCTTCATCGTACTTTTCAGTGACATTGTGTGGGTCTAGATCGGTAGACTCAATCCAGTCAATTACCAATTTTCTATCAACAGCAAATGCACTATGTTGTAAGGCCTTGATAACAGAGAGGTAAGAATCAGAAAGACCAGTATATTTGCCTACCATTGCGATGTGTACCTGCTCTTCCAATCGGTCGACTTTGTCAGCCATGTGTTTCCAATCATCAAGCATTGGCAAAGAATCAGGAACCTCAAATCCAAGGTGGTTTGAGACCTTATTCAAAACCGATTGTTCGTAAAGTGAAATTGGAATTTGATAGAGATTAGAAACATCGTGAGCCGAAACAACTGCGTCTATTCCAACGTGACAGAATGCCGCCAACTTTGCTCTAGTTTCTTCTTCTAGTGGTTTCTCTGAACGACAAACAAGTATATCTGGAATTATCCCTAGTCCTCGTAATTCTTTCACTGTGTGTTGAGTCGGTTTAGTCTTCTGCTCGCCAACAGGTCCCATCACCGGAACAAGGCTGACATGAACGAAGCAAACATTCTCTTGACCTACTCTAAATTGGAATTGTCTCAATGCTTCAACGAATGGAGCACTTTCGATATCTCCAACGGTTCCTCCCAATTCAATGACACAAGCATCTGGAGTTTCTCCCGAGCCATCTGCACTGACATGTGCAACACGCTCAATCCAGTCTTGGATTTCATTGGTTATGTGTGGTACAACCTGCACAGTCTTTCCAAGATAATCACCTCTGCGTTCCTTCTCAATTACATTTGCATAGACCTTACCTGTAGTGATATTATTCTCACGGGTTAGAGCAACATCAAGGAATCTTTCGTAGTTTCCAAGGTCAAGGTCTACTTCTCCACCATCATCGAGTACGAAGACTTCTCCGTGTTCGAATGGCGACATGGTTCCAGCATCGCTATTCAGATAGGGGTCAATCTTTACCGAAGTGAGCCTCAGTCCAGCGGATTTCAGTAAAACTCCTATGCTCGAAGCTGTGATCCCTTTACCCAGTCCAGATAGGACTCCGCCCGTGACTACGACATACTTCATGCAATCAACGGGGTTTGAAGCCGACATGTCTCGCATATCAACATTGGCTCGTAGATTACAAAATTTCACGCTCTAACGCACGCCTCGCAAGTCTAAGAGTCGTCTTACTCCCGAAGGGTCATGGCCGATGCGGCAGACTCACGGATTTTGGTCACAGGAGCGCTCGGCCAAATTGGAACTGAACTGGTCGAAGCACTACGTACCCGATACGGCGCAGATACAGTCGTCGCTAGCGACGTTCGAGATATCCCTGATCATCCGTGTGTAGTTGGAGGCCCCTACAGAAATCTGAGTGTAATTGATGCTGATGCCTTCGATGAGGTAGTAGTTGAGGAATCGATTGGAACCGTATATCACTTGGCCGCAATCCTAAGTGCAACCGGAGAGAAAAATCCCGAGTTATGTGAAAGAATCAATGTGGGTGGTACAGTTACGGTTTTGGAAGCCGCTCGTAAACACGGGTTGAGAGTTTATGCTCCATCATCAATTGCTGTTTTTGGCCCCGATGCTCCAAAGCACGCTCCTCAGGTTGGCCCACTTAATCCTACAACCATGTATGGTAAAACCAAGGTAACCGGAGAGCGTTTGGCAATGAATTACTGGAAGCAATACGGAGTTGATGTCCGAGGAATCAGGTATCCGGGTTTAATTTCATACAAGGCTCCTGCAGGTGGAGGTACTACAGATTATGCAGTAGATATCTTTCATGCCGCACTTGAAAACGGGCACTACGATTGCTTTGTTCGTGCAGACACTCGCCTTCCAATGATGTACATGGAAGATGCAATACGCGCAACTATCGCTCTGATGGATGCCCCAGTCGAATCAATTGGCGATTCACGCGGAGGCTACAACCTCTCAGGTTGCTCATTTACGGCCGCTGAAATCGCAGATGCGGTTGCAGCTAGAGTGCCCGGATTCACTTGTGATTTCAAGCCCGACGTAAGGCAGGAGTATGCTGACTCTTGGCCTGATTCGGTTGACGATTCTGCTGCCCAGCAAGATTGGGGATGGAATGCTGAGTATGATTTGGACGCACTTTGTGATGCAATGATTTCCGGACTTCAATCCTCATCAATCTGATTCGACCAATCAGGAGTACTTGGCTCAACATTTGCCCATAGGACATCATCGATCCTCAAGACGGTAATTGCCGCTTCAGTTGCGCCTGTCAAGGCTTGTCGAGCAACGAAAAGAGGGTCATGAATTCCTAATTCTCCCATATCTGCCTTCTCTCCACTCATCGCATCAAGTCCGTACCATGAGCCATTTTCTACTTGTGCCGCTGATAGAGCCAATATCTCATCGATTGGATCAAGTCCTGCATTCTCTGCTAGGACGCGGGGGATTACTTCTAGAGCGTCTGCAAAGCCCTCAATTGCCAATTGCTCTCTCCCTTTCTGAGTTGTAGCATAGGAACGTAGATGACGTGCTAAATGAGTTTGAGTCCCTCCTCCGCCGGGAAGTACCTTCGGCTCACGAACCAATCTGAATGCTACGCCAAGAGCATCGTCGAATGTTCTGCTAACCTCTTCGCGCATTGTAGATGTGGTTCCACGTAGAAGAGCAGTCATAGCACGACCTTCACCATCGATTCGTACGTGCCAGGCATCGTCTATCTTTTCCGCTGCACGCTTGGTGTAAGTTCCTACATCCCCAGCAGACATCCTATTCGCGTCTCGAACCATCTTCGCTCCAGTAAGAATCGATAATCGTTCCAAGTCTTCTCTTTCAAACCTACGATAGGTGGTTATTCCAGCAGCTTTCAACAAGGGGGCAGCCTCGTCGGCTATCCCGTCTCGGACGCAAAGTAAGTCAATTCCCAGTGAAGAAAGGCAGGTAACCTGTTCGGCTAATTTCGCTCTCTTCCTCTCTTGGAAACCCGAAAGCACACCAGTGTTTCGAATCTCAATTTGAGCATCCAACTCTAATTCTCGATTTTCAAACCCTCCATCGATAATGGCGATTTTCCCTCCCTCAGAATGACTGTCTGTGGTAAAATCAAGTCGTTGTTTCTTTAGCATTAAACCGTGAATGATTTCAGATTCTGCAGCGCCACCACCAGCCATTTGTAGGCGCTTAACTCGAATCCTCTCAAGGTCGTCACCACCCTCTTCATTTTCTAATGCCCGAGCAGCTTCAAGCGCTAAAGAAGTCATTTTTTTAGCTAAGACGGTATCAATCTTGCCAGCCATAGTTGTCGCTGTTGTTGCAATCAAATCATCATCTGAGGCATCTCTAGAAATTTCTTCTAATTGAGTAAGCGACTCTTCCACCGCAATACGATATCCATTCATTATTATTGTCGGATGAACTCCTATTCTGGATAGTTCTAGCGCATTGCGCAATAGTTCTGCCGTTAGGAGGACGGAAGTTGTAGTCCCATCTCTAGCAATTCTATCTTGAGCTGAACTAGTAGCGATAAGAAGATTAGCAGTGGGATGCTCAACCTTTGCAGTCTCAAGAACAGTAACTCCATCATTGGTGACGACAATCTCACCATTCTCATCGACTAACATCTTATCCGAGCCTCTAGGGCCTAAAGTTGACCTAACAGCGCCTGCAAGTGCTATGGCGGCATTGGTGTTGTTTACCAACGCAGATCGTCCCTCTATACGGTCGGTATCTTGCAAGGCAGCATCCTGCTCCGACTCGACCATGTGGATAGCGAATCAAAGGACCGTTTTCAATGCGATGTTGGCGATATCGGAACTCGCTCACGCCTCGCGCGTGCACCTCACACCCTCGTGCGCGAGTGCCCTAGTTACCGTTTGATTCAAATATGGCAGAATGCTCGGACTATACAACCTCAAGTTGAGTAGTGATATCATGAGCACACCGGAAAGAGACGAATTCGAGGAGAGAATGCTCGAACAGATGGCCAAAATGTTCGCCGATATGGGCATGCCAATCGATGTCGAATTGCTTCAAAATATGATGCGGCAGGTTCGAGATCAATTTGAGGAAATGGGCCTTGATCCAGATCGTATGGCTTCGACTGAGATAAAAATGGGAACAGATGTAGATCCTGAAGAGTTTCGAAAGCAGATGGAATCCATGCTCAACGGCCCAGGTGGAATGGGTGAGATGTTCCGAAATATGGGAATCAAAGTTCAATTTGAAGGTAATACCCCTGCCGAAGTCCCCGAGATTGAGGTCGAGGAAGAAGTAACTGAAGAACCGGATAATGATCTGCCATTGGAAGATGTATTCATTCATGAAGATAGAATGTGCATAACAGTAGATATATCCAGATTCACCGATCTACAACAAGAAGAGATCGAGCTTAACCTAACCAGTGGCGGTGAGATACTACAACTGATGAAGACCACACAAATGCGTCCTTTGAAGCGCTACACCCTTCCTCATTCGGCAGACAATATTGTCGAATGGGACCTAAACAATGGAATTCTTGATGTTAAATTCGACATCAACTCGGAGGCTACAACAGCCGACGAAAGTGAGTAAAATCTCAATGGAGTGAATGAAATGAGTAAAGCAGTAATTGGAATAGACCTTGGAACGACAAATAGTTGCGTTGCTACTCTAGAAGGTGGTAAGGCTACAGTAATACCTAATTCAGAAGGAAGTAGAACTACCCCCTCGGTGGTAGCCTTCACTAAAGATGGAGACCGCCTTGTTGGAATTACCGCAAAGAGACAAGCGGTCACTAACCCAGAACGTACAATTATGTCTGTGAAGAGAGAAATGGGCACTGATTGGAAACAAAAAATTGGCGACGATGAGTTTACCCCACAAGAAATCTCAGCATACGTGCTACAGAAGCTGAAGGCCGATGCTGAAGCATACCTTGGACAAGAGGTAACACAGGCTGTCATTACTTGTCCAGCATACTTTAGCGATGCACAAAGAAAGGCAACTCGAGACGCAGGTAGAATCGCCGGTTTAGAAGTACTACGTATAATCAACGAGCCTACTGCAGCTGCATTGGCTTATGGTGTCGACAAGGACGATGATCAGACGATTTTGGTATACGATCTCGGTGGTGGTACCTTCGATGTCTCAATTCTAGAAATTTACCTAGTAGACGATCAACCCCAAATCGAAGTAAAGGCAACTAGCGGAGATAATCGATTGGGTGGCGACGATTTCGACGATGTCGTAATCGAATGGATTCTATCCGAGTTCAAGAAGAATACGGGAATTGATCTGTCAGGTGATATGCAAGCCATGAGTCGTCTACGTGAGGCTGCTGAGAAGGCAAAGATAGAGCTATCTGGAACCGGAACAACTCAGATTAATCTGCCTTTTATCACCATGCGTGACGGACAGCCAGAACATCTTGACCTATCACTATCTAGATCGAAATTCGAGGAATTAATTGCCAATCTAATCGAGCGAACAATGGCTCCAACTCGTCAAGCAATGAAGGACGCAGGAGTGTCTAAGGGAGAGGTCGACAAAGTAATCCTAGTCGGAGGCTCAACTCGTGTTCCTGCAGTACAGACAGCGATTGAACAGGAAGTTGGTAAAGCTCCATTCAAGGGGATCAACCCCGATGAGGCGGTTGCTGTTGGAGCCGCTCTTCAGGCTGGAATTATCGTTGGTGATGAAGGAGTAACCGATGTACTACTTCTCGATGTTACTCCACTGACTTTAGGAATCGAGACCTTAGGTGGCGTGACTACGATGATGATCGAGCGCAACACCACGATTCCGAGTCGTCGATCGGAAGTATTCTCTACTGCCTCGGATAATCAACCAGCTGTAGAAGTCCATGTTTTGCAAGGCGAGCGTGAATTCTCTAAAGACAATACAACGCTGGGAAGATTCCATCTTATGGGAATCCCACCTGCTCCGCGTGGAATTCCACAGATTGAAGTTACCTTCGATATAGACGCAAACGGAATCGTGAATGTATCGGCAAAGGATCTAGGCACGGGGACTGAACAATCGATTAAGATAGAAAGTCAAACCTCTCTTTCAGAAGATGAAATCCAATCAAAGATATCCGAAGCAGAGGAGTTTGCAGAGGAAGACAAGCGTCGTAAAGCTAGAGTAGATCTACGAAACCAAGCCGATAGTATCGTTTACCAGACTCGAAAGATGATGGAAGATTCGGGTGAGAAATTGTCTGATGATGATAAGGCTCCAGTCAACGAGAAGTTGGATGAACTTGAAGCCCTCATTATGAACGAAGGTCAACCTATCGATTTTGAGGAACTTGATGAGGCTGCAATACAAGCAAAGATGGCTGAATTAGAAGAGGTAATGCACGGTGTATCAACCAAACTCTACGAGGCTGCTGCTGCGGAAATGGCTGAACAACAGGCCGCAAATGAAGAGGCAACGGATAGTGATGGAGTCGTCGAAGCAGATTTCGAAGTAGTCGATAGCGACGATGGCGACGAGTGATTCATCCCTGAGTAATCAAGCGATGCAAGGTTCGTACGTGAACACCAGTTCCACCGTGTGCGACACATGCGTTGGTATCTACATTCCAAGCAGTTCCTGCGATGTCTAGATGAGCCCATGGGATTGCTGTTTTACCCCCATTTTCACCCTCTCGCTCCTGAATGAATTGCTTGAGGAAGGCAGCAGCGGTATTTGCTCCACCATAGCGGCCCTTTCCACCATTCCTAACATCTGCAAACTTGGAACTTGTCATTTCCTTTTCAAAAGCAGGTAGTAATGGCATTGGCCAAGCCAATTCGTCTACTGAATTACCGGCTTGATGAATACTTTCTCTCAACTTATCATCATTGGACCAAAGTCCAGAAGCCTCTTGACCCAATGCAACAACACAAGCTCCAGTCAAAGTGGCAAGATCGACGATGTATGAAGGGTCTAGTTCTGCTGCTTTCCACAATCCATCAGATAGTACATTTCGACCCTCTGCATCAGTGCTGAAAATTTCAATCGTCTTTCCGGAGTAAGTGTCGATAACATCTCCTGGTCTGTAGGCTTCTGCACTTGGCATATTTTCAGCCATGCAGGTTATTCCATTTACTCGCCCTTTGTACCCTGTAGCCCAAAGTGCTTGGAATAGTCCGAAAACGGTTGCTGAGCCGTGCATATCGTACTTCATATCCCACATACCTTGACTAGGTTTTATCGAAATACCACCCGTGTCAAAGGTGATTCCTTTTCCAACTATACAAGGTACTTGCTCGCCTGTCTGTATGTTTGGATTTAATCGGAAGAAAACCATACAGGGTTTGCGAATACTACCTTTTCCGACAGCGATAACACCATGCATACCTTCTTTCTGTAGTCGTGTATAATCCCATACTTCAACCTCGACATTATCCTTGCCTTCAGCCCATTCGAGTGCTCGGCGACCAAATTCCTCAGGATAGAGTCGGTTTGCTGGCTCATTTGCTAAGTCGCGACTTAGGTGAACACCGGTCGTTACAAGACTCGCTTCCTCGATAGATTCACTCAGAGCTTCTAGATGTCGTTCGTGTGCTTGACATTCTAATGTCCAATCATCGTGATTTTTTTCTTCGTCCTTTTTCTGATATTTATCAAACTCATAATCTCGCAGCATCATTCCTTCAGCGAAAGCGGTCATATTTTCTGTGGACCATCCCGATGTAAAGCGGATTACGATGTCATTGCCAAGGTCCTTAGATAGACCTGCAAGGCACTTCGCACCAGTATCTCGGGCAACTTTGTGAGTGAGGTTTTCTTTCTTACCGACACCGATGAAAATTACAGTGCACCCCTTGGTCCAAACATTCAGCGATTCTCCTGCCTTACCTGAAATTGCATCGCTCGCTGCTGCGGCCTTAACAGCAATACTTGGTCCACGACCAAGGCCAACCGTAGTGTTGTTCGGAGCTTTGTCTAAATCCTTGAATACGGGAATAATCATGATGTCTCCAGTCCGGTCAAAATTAGCGCAACTTACCTTCATATATTATGGCAAAAAGTTCCAATATACAAAGAATATCTAAAGAAATTCTTAATTTCAAGACATCTTTTCACGTTATTTTCTGATTTTCACCTTAAAAATCGATATTTTTCCTTCGTCCTGCAAAAACCGCCATAAGTATCGAAAATATATGAATAAACATTGAAGGCGCGGGTAAGAATCCTTCTTTATCCTCAGAAATTTCTACTGTAGCATCGTCAATATGTTCTTCCACCCATTGAGAAGCATCGATTACTCTCTTTTGGTAATGTATACTCCAGGCGCCATCTTCGATAAGGGTTAGATTTCTACTATCTAAGGTGACCTTGGTTTGATTCGTGGCATTTACCCCAAATAGGGGTGATTGCCAAAGTAAGACTCCACTTGAATCAGAATAATGTAAGGTGGCATTCGATGTACTCGCTCTTCCAAGATTTACCACATGAGCATCGACTTGATCACCATTTATCTCGATACTTTCCACAATCAGTCTAGCACGCCAATACCAGACATTATCGATTAGATATTTCATAACATCCAGTTCCTCCCCGAGTCTTTCGGATAATGGTTCTATGGTCCCAAGGAGAAATTGCTCGTCATCGGTCTCAAAGGTGAAGGTTGGGTAACCCATCACCCCGTATCCGTAATCACGACTGGTTCCACAATTGGGGTATAGTCCTTGGTTAGCGTTACGAATAGGTATGTCTGAAATATTGGAATTCACTTCATCCTTGATGTAATGGAACATCTCCCAGTCTGACGGCTGTTCAGGCCACTTACCCCATGGATAAAGCATGATCCAAACACCTGTGTGCATGGTGATATACAGGTCAGCGTGTGGCACAACTTCGTTCATATAAATCGAATTTGCGAGAGTTTCAGATTCACTGAAGGCACTACTTCCAGGTTGGGTAGTCGGGCAGGTATTCCAGTAGTGGTCGTAATTTCTGTTTAAATCAACTTGGTTGATATTCCATCTTGTGTCGTGGTCATTACCATCTGCGTTTAGCATAATCAGAATATGTAATTCAGTCGTCGATAATACATCGATCGCGTCTTGTTCTCCATCTACCCAACCCTCGATGTAATACTCAGCAACTAGGAAAGCAAGTTCGGTCCCAAGATGTTCATTTCCATGATGCCCCCCATCGATGTAAACAACGTCTTTTTCGCTTCCATCAGGTTTGGTTTCTTGACTCCAATCCGAAATTTGCAACATCCAAATTTCTCTTCCCAGTTCAGTCTTCCCTATGCTGAACATCTCGACAATTTCAGGATAGTCATCCGCCCATTCATTTAGGTCTAAGGTTAGAGTTGCATAGGAATGATACCAATGCTCTTGGATAATATCTGGTTGCCCAATCTGCGCGGTAGCTACAGGCGAAGTAGAGACAGCGAGCATTGATGCTACTACCAATGCCGTTAGCCAGCGGCGCATGCGCCGCTGTAGAGGTACTTACCTACAATCATTCGCACGATTTGTGTACAAAAGTCGAATCAATCTCGATTAGCGATGTGCGCGGCAATGATCTTCGTTGCGATTAATGCAGCGTTAAATTGCGTTAAACGATCATCACCGGGGGCGATTTCATTGACATCGGCCCCGATAATCTCAGCCTCGCTGGCAAATATCTCTTGGATGATTTCCACCGCACCCCAATGAGTCAAACCGCCGGGAACTGGGGTGCCAGTATCTGGAACCAATGAACCATCCAGCCCATCGATATCAAAAGTCAACCAAACAGGACCAGTTAATTGGCTAATCCGATGAATTAGATTGTTCCAAGCCGTATTTCCAGCAGATGGGCTGAAGAGTTCTTGAGCATAGAAGGTCTCAACTCGATTTTCAGTTTCCACGAACTTTGCTTCATCAAGTGAATATGCACGTATTCCAATTTGCAAAAGGCTGCCGATTCCGCAATCCAAAGATCGTCTTGCAGCGGTACCATGACTGAATCTCTCACCATTCAGCGAATCTCGCAGATCGGCATGAGCATCGACCTGAACTATGGTTAGTTTCGACAGATCGCCAGCGATAGCGGGGTGATTTCGTAAAGCTTCCACAACCGGTGGTAGAAGCCCGTGTTCTCCACCTAAAATAATGGGAAATTGCTCTGCGTTAAACCATGGAAAAAGATAGTCGCGAATAGAATCTAATTGTTCTCTTAGAGTTCCTGCATCAGAACCCCAAGCTGAGGCGGTGTGAAATGCTAGTCCACAAGGCAACTCTTCTTCGAGCAATGGGTCGTATAATTCGACCTGTGAACTAGCCTCAATTGCCGCCGCGGGTCCATGTTCAGTACCTTCTCCCCAACTAGTAGTCATCTCGAATGGAATAGGAAGAATTACCACATCGCAAGGTCCTTTACCAGACTCGGAGAGACCGAGGAAGGTAGGGTTAGCCTCCTCGTTCATGGTTTGCGCCGAGTCATTATTCGATTAACCACTTTGGGTCGAAGCCATAGAATTCGTGGACTCGATGTGCGATTGTTGATAAAGAACGGGCTTCCATATTCTACCACAGGAGGGGGATGCGATGGGTATGACACTAGCAGAGTTAACTCAGGCTATCCGCCGTAAAGTAGACTCAGAAATGGAGGTAATCGTTGCCGAATCAATTGCTGAGCATGCATTAGGTTTCTTCGGATTCTCAAATCGTATTATCGACAATGCCTTAGAACCCACTGATCGTAATCTCTTCTACCAATTGCAAGACTATGAATTGCTTACAACTGAATCCGAGGAAACCACGCTTTGGGACGGTCGGGAGTGGAGAATTCACTATTGGAAATTCAAAGCGGATGCTAGGGAATTTGCAAGAAGGGCAATGACAGAGTCTGAAAACAAGGAAGACGAAGATCCTTACGCAGGGATTTACGATGATGTACCAACCTCTCTTTGGAAAGAGAGGATGACCGACGAAGACGAAGAAGACGACTGGGAAGAGCCCCTGTTCTGATTTGATTAGTTCAATCGTGACGGGCAAATGTACAAACAATATCACTGAAGGGTATGAGCGTGCACAACCGATTCCAGAGTGCCTTGTTGCTGGCGCTATTGCTCCTTGCACCGTTGGCCGGTATTGCGATAGCCGACGAATCCGAGCCCGCCCCATCCTGTGAAATCCTAGTAGATTGGGATTATGATTGGGCACTGGATGAAAACGGAACATGGCAAGAAATAGTGATTCATCGTTACAAAACCACCTTTGAGCCGGCTTTCCAAAATGGAACCTCACCAAGTGGTGTAACCATTGATGTTCAACATATCAGAGACGGGCAAATACTCGCTACTGAAGCTGATTCAAGCTACGTTGTAGCGGGTGGAGAAATCGACGTTATATTAGCTGATGAGCCGGAATTCCTAGATGAGGTAAATATCGAAGTCAGTTCTACCGAAGCTAGCTGTTCCAGATCAATGGATATGACAATTTGGAATCAACCCTCGGCTGACCACGAAATCACCCGTGAAACCACTTGGGAGTTACAGAATGACGCAGAAGGAGGTTCAAGCCTATATTTCGAAGGACGAGGTTGGCAAAAGCGAACTGGTGAAAGTTTGAGCTCTAGTGAATTAGGAAACGGCTCATTAGTTCTAGATTTAGACACGGGAACCGACCAGATGTACCTGACGCTTGATTTGCATAATGTTTGGATGAACGAAACATATGATGGTACTGAGATTTCACGTCAAATATTTGAGATGCGTGGCTCAGGTAGCCTAGAATTCGTAAGTGATTCAGAGGACTCACTAATCGATGTAGAAGCCAATGTATACCAAGCCTACATACTCAGAGATTGGGAAGATGGAATATTGACTGAGCGACTAACTCTGGAAGCGACTGGGTCCATTTCTTACAACGGAGGTACAAACAATAGCACTGAAGGTGGCTATGGAGAATTATCGGTATTCTATATCGAAACCTGGGATGAAGGTGGTATCCGTCGTTTATCTGATACTCAAATCGAGGCCAATCTGAGTATTCGCCTCCAGACTCAGGATGAAGCATTCTCTATCGAATTAGATGAATTCCGAACTAGAGAAAAGTGGCTCGACGGAGTTCGTGAGGAACAATTACTGAAAATCAAAGGTTCTGGAGAATTTGGTTTCCTGATTGATGATAGTCAATTCCAAGTTCAGGTTAATGGCACAGTTCCAGACATTCATTACGAGGTATTTGGTGGCGAGGTTATTCAAGATCGAATAATTGTCGATGGTCAATATTCCGGTGATGCTAGTGGTTCATTCGGTTATGTTCGCCAGATAGACAAATCCCTAATTCAAGCGAATGCTACTGGAGATGAATTCGAAGTTGATGTGATTGAAAATGAAGTATGGTTCAATATTTCTGGTACTCCAATCGGCCCGATAGGACAAGAAATCGAGGCGGAGCACAATCTGACCTACGAATACACAGTTCCACAGACAGATTGGGCAAATCGAACGATCCGCTACCTATATGTCGAGGATAATGGCACTACAAGTAATGAATACCCGGAAAACTCACCGATAATTTTGGAGCCGCAGAGGCCTCAGTATGATGGCGATATGAATATCACGGGTTTCAGAGAAACTGGTATTGTACCTGACAAGTATGTAATCGGCGATAATTTCCCAACTTCTCGTGACGGAAATGGAGAGACGATAGAAATCATAGGTATTCGAATGGGTATGGCCGATGGCCACGAAGTCGAATTGGCTGAGTGGCAAGATACTGAATCTCTAGACAATTTTACTGCCTACGGAACGGTAATCAACGAGGGATTACTGGCTGGTATGCTTCACGAAGTATATCGAATAATCGATATTGGTTTACCAATAGGTGACAATAATGGTAGCGAGTCTGAAGTCGTCAGAGTAGTCGAACATCAGACACTTGAGAGGGTACTGTATCCATCGGTAATAACCGCCGCAGAAAATACACCTCCTGCCTTGCAGAGTCTGAGATTTAGAGAAGGCGTCCTTTTCACCGAAGGTGGCATGGCTCACCTTGAGGCGGTGATTGAGGACTTCGACACCGACGTGGTTGGTGTGATGGTAGACCTAAGTGAATTTGGTCTAGGAATAATCACTCTTTCAGACTCTGGTCTAAATGGCGATGAGGTGATTCAAGATTCGGTTTGGACAGCGAGAATAAATCACGACGGTTTGGAGTTTGGAAATTTATCCGTTCCAATAAAGATGGATGATATCTGGACGGACGTCCAAACAACTGCCTATGTTGAAATTTCAAATGCTGCTCCTCGAATCACCTCGCGGGTGTATTCGCCTGATTTTGCATATCGAGGGGAATTTATTTCTGCAAGCCTCAAGGTGGAAGATGGACATGGGGTGGAATCAGTAGTAATCGATTTACTAAGTGCTGGAGGAGATTTGACTCCACTAACTTTAGACTCCAACACTAATCGATGGGTAGGCCAATTTATCCTACCGGAATCGCTGGCACCAGGATTGCGTACTATTCCAATTCAGGTAGAAGATAACCAAGGTGCTAGTGCACTCATCGATGGTGGTACGGTAGTTCAGGTGCTAAACGAAGCACCAGAAATTATCAACGTCTCATTCTTCGATGAAGGAGAATGGGTTCCGATAATTGAGATTCCAAAATCGGGTGAGAAAACATACACGATTGAAGTATCAATTGCAGATCCAGATGGAGTGTCCTCCGCCCAAGCGAAAATTGGACGTCTTGCACCAATTGGAAAATCTGAAACATGGCTATTGTTGGTGGATGATGGTCAGAATGGTGACAGAGTAGCTGGAGACGGCATATTTTCTATGCAAATCGACGTCCGCTCTAGTTTATCTGAAGGTGAGATGAATTTCCTAGTCCGAGCCTCCGATATATTCCAATCAATTACACCAGTAGAGTCTCAGACATATACCATTGAATTGGTCGATGAGAAATCTTCCGCAGGAGGAGGTGCAAATTGGGTTTCAGAAAATTCCACCACACTCGTTCTTATTGGATTACTAATGCTACTCGCCTTAGGTGCTACTGCAATCGTTGTGACAATGCGAAATGCTGATTTTGAGTAAGAAACACGATGGGCGAACGTCCTTATCCCACCATACACTCTCCAATGATGTGAATAGAACCTCAGCGGTCATCCTATCTGCCATTGCTTTGAGCGCATTAGCCTCTCCAATAATCGCAGCCGCATCTCAAGACGACTCCTCGGCTATGACGCCTCGTTCGATTACTGTTGACTTGGATTTCAGCTCAATACCGGGCGATTATGTCAAACTAGACGCCCAGCAACTTTCTGTATATTTCAAAGAAAACATAGAGAGTGACCCATTTTGGGACCGAGTGGTCATTCATTCAGTAAGAAACGATATGGGTTATTGGACTCAAGCTGATGAGTCTTGCTCAATAGGTACTTTCACAGGACAGTGTAATGTCAGAGATTCCCGTCAAGGAATGCATTTCACAGCCTACAATGATGTCTATGGCATCTCTATCGATAGCGATTGGACCTACGACGAAACAACCCGCTTTGCAATTGGAGATGATTGGTATGAAAGTCAATCTGTTTACTTCGAAGATTATTACATCGATTATGGAACATTAGCTGATGATGAGGCCGGAAGGTATTGGGAAAATTTCACAATCGAGGTTTCAGAGAGTGGTAACCCTTCTTCAATGACTGTTGGTACAATATTCACCATCACTTCGGAAAATTGGGAGGATTGGTCTTGGGTTGATCTCAATGATAACGGAAGTCGTATGGAGGATTCAGGCTCAGAATATTGGATGGAGGACAATTCGTGGGAAGGCATGCAAGAATTATCGATAGAGTTCGAAGGGCACAATGAGGCCGACTCTTCTGGTTCATCTCCAACGACACTTTCTGTTTTACAAATTGAGATTAGAAACGTCTCTGCTGGTGGAGAGCTTGTCGATTTGATTCTATTTACAGAGTGGGGTGGTTTTGCAGGATTCTATTACGATGCTGAAAATGCTACAGATTTAGTTCCAATGACAATGTGGAATAACCAAGCCGGAGGATTCCCTGATGCTGATGGAGACGGCTGTCCCGATGAAGAAGATACATTCCCTGATGATGCCTCTGAGTGCAGTGATTTCGATTCTGATGGAATAGGCGATAATGCAGATCTAGATGACGATAATGACGGCTGGGAAGACGTCGAGGAATTATCATGTGGTACGGATCAATTCGATTCTAGCTCATATCCTTCAGACGTAGATTCTGACGGATTATGCAATGGTTTAGACCCAGACGACGATAATGACGGTTACGACGATTCTATCGATGATTTTCCAGAAGATCCAACTGAATGGAGTGATAACGATAATGATGAGATTGGGGATAATGCAGACTTGGATGATGACAATGATGGATTTTCTGATATTATTGAGCAAGATTGCGGTTCTGACCCAATGAGTGTATTCTCCCAACCACTGGATACAGATGCCGATGGAGAATGTGATGAATTGGACTCTGATGATGATAATGATGGTTGGGAAGATGACCGTGATAGTTTCCCGAAAGACCCTACGGAGTGGTTGGATACCGATTCGGATAGTATTGGCAATAACGCCGATACAGATGACGATAATGATGGCTGGATTGATACAAAGGAAGTTGAATGTGGCACCGGCCCTCTAGATGCACTTAGTTTCCCACAAGACTTCGATGGGGACTCACTTTGTGATGCTGTAGATACGGATGATGATGGTGACAAATGGTCAGATACCGTGGACGTATTCCCTCTCGACTCGTCAGAGTGGTTCGATACAGATGGAGATGGAATAGGAAATAATGCAGATACCGATGATGATGGAGATGGTTGGTCGGATGTTGCTGAGGAAACCTGTGATGGTGACAAGGATGATTCTTCGATTGAACCAACTGATTCTGATGGCGACGGGCTCTGCGATGGTATGGATCCAGATAGGGATGGAGACGGCACAATCAATGACGATGATGCATTCCCTGACGACCCAAGTGAGAATCTAGATTCAGACGGTGATGGTGTAGGAAACAACGCCGATTTGGATGATGATGGAGATGGCTTATCGGACCTCGATGAAATTGCAGCCGGTACTGACCCCTTGGACAGTGACACCGATTCAGATGGTTGGAACGATGGATTTGATGCCTTCCCGTTGAATGCTGCTGAGTGGAAGGACACAGATGGTGATGGAGTAGGTGATAATTCAGATGTGTACCCCAATTTTTCACTTTGGCAGACCACTGGTGATATGATATTGAGCGTGTTAGTCGTTGTGTTATTCATCGGATTAATCGCAGGCGGGGCAATCTTTGTTTCAGTATCCCGAAAGAAACCCGAAGCTGTACAATTTGCCCAGGATTATTCACACCAAGTAAGCCCACCGAGTCCAATTGCAATGTATACTGATGAAGAGTTACGACAAGCCGGTTGGAGCGACCAACAAATAGCCGAACAACGTGGCAAGTGAATTGGTATATTTTGGTACGAGTGCCGGGATTTGAACCCGGGTTCAGGCGTTGGCAACGCCCGGTGATAACCACTACACTACACTCGTGTGAAATTCCGGAATCAAGCCTCACTTTTCTAAGCGTCGGTGGTCTAAGCAGCGAGTCTCTGTAGGTTCTCGATGATTGTATCCCGCGTACTTCGATAGACATCGATGGATAATCCAACCGGGTCCTCAAGCCCCCAATCTTCTGCAATAGGAAGCATTGGGCATTCAACCCCACAGCCCATGCTAATTATCATGTCCCAGCCTTCAGTATCTATATCGTCTACAGATTTTGGTTTGAGACCAGAGGTGCTAACTCCCATTTCCTCCAATACTGTTAGTGAATTTGTAGCCACACTCATCCCTGGATGTGTTCCTGCCGACGCTGCTTCGTGACCAAAATGTCGAGCCAATGCTTCTGCCATTTGGCTTCGACAGGTATTCCCCACACAAACAAAGAGTAGTCGCATATATCGCCTGTGTTAGCCAACCTACTTGAAGGAAACACCAATAGATTACAGCCCAAAGGGCTGATTTTTACCTAGAGATTGTTTTATTTTCACCACGCAGGCTTGAAGTAGGCCTTACCTCGCCCTTTGAATCAATGTCAGATTCGCCAATCTCTCACCATCCCGGGGGCGGTCTACCAATGGCTGATTCACAAAGCTCATCAGAGGAAGCACCTGCCTCACCTGAACAGAAGGCGCAAATGGAGCAAGCCTACGCTCAGATGCGCCGGAAGATGCGAATGACTCAGTTAGACGAGGAGATCAAACACAAGGTAATGGTTCTCTCTGGCAAGGGGGGAGTAGGCAAATCGACGGTGTCGGTTGGACTGGCTCTTTCCCTAGCCCGACAAGGCAAAAAGGTCGGTCTAATGGATATCGATATCACCGGCCCTAATGTGCCGAAGATGCTTGGTATTGATGATGCTGAATTACATGTAGAAGATGGCCAAATTTTTCCAGCGATTGGACCTCATGGCCTCAAAGTAATTTCAATGGCCTTCCTAATCGAAGATCCAGATAAGCCGGTTATCTGGCGCGGCCCAATCAAACTAGGGGCAATTCAACAATTCATTGGAGATGTTGCATGGGGTGAATTAGACGCCCTAATCATCGACTTCCCGCCAGGCACTAGTGATGAACCACTTACAGTATCACAGAGCCTTCCAGGTATTGATGGAGTAGTAATTGTAACAACACCTCAAGACGTTGCTTTACTGGATTCCCGCAAATCAATTAATTTCGCCAAAACAATCTCTTTGCCATGTTTAGGAGTTGTGGAAAATATGAGCGGTTACACAATCCATGGCAAGGCTGAGCCTAACTCAGAGATCAGCGTATTGGGCCCTACTGGAACCGCTATTGAAACCACCACTGATGAGAATGGAGATTGGTCAGTTACCCTAGACGTCTTCAAGTCAGGCGGAGGAGAGGCTGCAGCAATCGAACTTGAAGTTCCATTCCTTGGTGCTCTACCATTTGATCCTGGCATAGTCAGAGGAGGAGACGATGGAGTGCATCGCATTATTGCCGAACCTGATGGTGCTACTGCTGTCGCCTTCGATGAGGTGGTTGAGAATGTCTTACTCGAATTAGAGGGAAGTAGTGGCCCAACCGTCCGAATCTCTTAGATTCGGACGTATTTGGGTTGTTTTCACTGCCTATTTCCTTAGGGGTGGATTCTTGAGATATTGGTTACCCCGATGACTTAGGGGAGTGTAGACCGGTATGGCGGGTGGCTCTGGAATCTACATCTCTTGGTTGATGGGTGCTATTCTGCTATCCGTCGCCCTAATGCCTCTGATGAAGCCACCTTGGGCCAAAATCAGAATCCAAGGTTTCGTCGATATGTTTCGTCGTTACTGGGCTCACATGTTTGTGGTATTCTCGGTCTATCTTTGGAAGGATCTTCTCGACCAACTTGATCGTATTTTGATGGCCAATACTCAACTCGATATGACGCCATATGTTTACGCTATCGAGGGTGACATCGTACTGTGGATTCAGGATGCTTTCCAAAACGAACTGCTGTCAATTGGTCTCACTCATTTCTATGTCATGGGGTTCATGACAGCAACCTTTGCATCATTCGTTTACCCTATTTATTTCGATGATCGTCATATGGCTGATAGAGTCTCATTATCGATGTTTTGGGTCTATGTTTTGGCAATCCCTTTCTATTTATTTTTCAATGTTAGAGTAACCGGAGATCACATTCCAGCAATGGAAACAATTGCATACGATTTGACTCCAGAAATACACAATTGGTTCACTAGAATCGACCCCTTCACTAATGGCATGCCAAGTCTGCATATTGGCCTGCCATTTGCAGTATGGTTGACGTATCTGAAATGGGACGAAGATGGTCGCTGGGCCAAATTTAGAACCGCTCTTATGGTATTCATCCTACTGACAGGATTTACCATTCTTTACCTTGGAATTCATTGGGTAGTTGACATAATTGGCGGTATTCTAGTCGCAACCCTCGCCGTCAGCCTAACTGAAAGAACTCATGAACCAGTCTGGCGATTTGCAGATGAACGTCTCTTTACGCGGCGATTAGCCAGATTCATGAAAGATCCAAGAGCTTGGTTTCGAGGTATAAAACAATCTGTAAAGAGACAGATCGACCCCTACAGAGAGCCATCGAAAACCCAAACAGGTGCGGTGATTGTTGCAATTCTTATTGGAACCGGCTTAGTACTCCTTTGGGATGCAACCCACCAAGATTTTCCTGTTGAGGGGGTTACTCCAACCTACACCGCGGGTTCAGGAGATTGGTTAGTTACTGTACAAGAAAATGATAA
>DAMG01000043.1:22950-23450 GCA_002497025.1 Euryarchaeota archaeon UBA126 | reverse complement strand
GGTAGCTTTGCTGAGGATGTTTCTGGAGTCGACCTAGTATGCCTAGACCCTAGCGTTTTGATGCTTGAGGCAGCTAAGCCAAGAGTCAATTCAAAACGGCAAGAGCGAGGTGACTCAGAGGTTGAATTCGTTCAAGGAAAAGCCGAGGAATTACCCTTTGAAGACAATTCCTTCGATGGTGCATGTTCTCTTTTCTCATTCAGAGATTGGTACGACAAGAGGGGGGGACTGGGTGAGGTACTTCGAGTATTGAAACCTGGGGCAAAGATGGTTATTGTCGATCCGGCCAAAATGAATCGGATTCACGGATTTCTTGGTTGGCTTTGGATGCGGGTTTGGGTAGGTGCCTACGCACGGATTATCTGCAGAGTCAAGGACCACCCTTGGAAGTGGTTGACCAAGACTTATGTGACATTCGGAACTACTCGTGATTACATCAGAATGATGGAAGATGTAGGATTCGATAATGTCACCGCTAAGGTCGTATTTCCTGGAATGGC
>DAMG01000043.1:0-22626 GCA_002497025.1 Euryarchaeota archaeon UBA126 | reverse complement strand
ACCATTTGGGAAGGAAGAAAACCCGAATCATAGGGTACCCTTTGATACAGTATATCAGGGATATATCATAAAGTGGAGACTTCACGAAATTATCATGAAGTCAATCGGTGATATCGAAGAAGACCTTGCGGACAAGACTGAACCAATCCTTGGATTCAGACCCTCTTCAAAGATTAAGAGAGGGCCGATTGGAATAGTTATCAGCATAATTTGCGTAGTTATTGTATTGTTAGAATTGAACCGTTCTGGCGTAATCTAACGTTGTGGGTAATTCTCAAACTTGAATCGGGTCTCTATGCGAAGAGCCGATTCGGACGTGGGGCGAGAATAGATGATATCATCGAAAAGCTCAGCAAGAAGATAACCGAAAAGGATAGGAAAATTGTCATAAAATCCGATCGTGGAAATCCTCCTGTTGCCATCATCGAAACTCCGAATGAAACATATCCGGAGACGAACATTGCAAATAGAGTTTTGAAAAACATCTTTGTTACTTCCGTGTCACTTTTTTGTGTTTAGCTTAATAGTGGTGTAATTGTCATTGCGGTAACCGCAAACGAGGCATAGCTGGCAATCAACATCACAAGTACTGTTCTTGGATTCATACCTTGCCGATTGGAGTATGGGTTATCAAGAAATGTATCTTCTTTCATTCACCGCATATATACTCATGTCTTAGACTCGTGAATTTAGCGGATGGAAATAACTCAATTCAGAAAATAATGAATGGTTTTCTACAGGTAACAAAGCGCCAAACAAAGGGCTTAGTGAGGGGGTTGAAAGCAAGATTGAGAATCCAATCTGGAAGCCTCATAATCCAACTTCCAATCTTGAAGGATAATTTTGAATTTCGCATTACTGAACCCATCTGTCTCTTCCATTCTAATTCATATTCATGTAGCGAAGTTTCGTTTTCTAAGTGAGAGACAATCGTCTGACCAGCGATTCTTCCTCCAATCATTGCAATGGTAATTCCGGCGCCATTAGACGGTAGGACCATACCGGCGGCATCTCCAACAAGAAGATGATTTTCTTTGACGAAACAATCGATGGTTCCTGACATCGGAAGCGAACCAGCTCCTGCGAAAGTTACTGCTTCTCCATAGCGTTGTATGAACTCGTCTGCAAACAGATTCAATGAGCGACCTTTGGCAAATTTATTCTGAATACCAACACCGATATTTGCTCCTCCTTGCTTTGGGAACATCCAGGCGTATCCACCAGGTGCCATAGAACCAAAGTGCAGTTCTACAGCGTCTCCAAAGTCACCGTCCATCAGAACGAATTTTATTGGTATTTTGAGGCTTGATTCATTCCAATAACTACGGCGCAATGGATCATTGTGCCCACCTGCGCCGACAATAATTCTAGCTGTAAATTCGCGTCCGTCTCGAAGGTTTACTTTTTCTCCGTCAATCGATTTAACTCTAGCACCGGTTAGGTAATTCGCACCCTTCGATTTCGCTAAATCTACAAGCCACTCATCGTGGGCCACTCGGTCTAACATTAGACCTTCAAAGGGGTAGCGAAGTGGTCGGCCAGATGGGGGTACCAAGTGCATTTGTGAAGTCCTCATGGATATCGCATGTTCAGGGGTTTGAAGTAGATCGTCAACCTCTGGAACATTTGGACATAATCGCTTCATTTCCTCATTGCTTGGAACTAATTCTCCGCATTGAAGAGGGCTACCTATGGAATCTCTACCATCGATTACTAAGACGTCTTTTCCACCCTCTGCAACATAACGAGCGACGGTAGAGCCGGCTGGCCCTCCTCCGATTACAATAACATCCCAATCAATTCTTTTGACCATGGAAATCACAGCTCAGCGTGTTGTTGAACCACCTCAGGTACGTCGGCCGCGAGATAGTTTTGCTATCTCGATCATCAAGGATTTTGCATCCGAATCTGGTAAAGACTCGAGGCTTTCCTGAGCTCGGTCGATATGATTCTGAATTAATTGCTTAGCATATTCAAATGAACCTGCACTCTCAAGCAATTCCGTTAGTTCCCCCCATCTATCATCGCTGAAGTTTCGTAGAACGTCTGCAAGTTGTTCACGCTCTACTCCATGTAGCATGGTAAGAGCATGGATGATTGGTAACGTCATCTTACCTTCGTGAACGTCTGTACCTCTTGGTTTACCCATCGATGGGTCACCGGTTAAGTCGAGCAAATCATCGACCAATTGGAAGGCTCTTCCAACTTCCCATCCAAACTCATCGAGGGTATCGACAATTGTTTCCTCAGCGTCTGCCTGCATTGCTGCACAGGAGCAAGCGCTGGCGAATGGCCCGGCGGTTTTTCCATCGATAATGGCATAGTAGTCCTCAGGAGTTGTGCCTAGGTCTGCTATGTGTTTGATTTGTAATAATTCACCAGCGGCGATATTGGCAGAAGTCTCAGCCATACGATCGACAATTCGAGCATCGAATTTACCCCCTAGGCCGAATCCAAGTACGAAGAGATAATCTCCAGCGATTATACCATGAGATTGGCTGTGTGCTGAATGCAGGGTTGGAAGTCCGCGACGAGTCTTTGCTTGATCGTTGATATCATCGTGAATTAGGGTGGCTGTGTGTATCAATTCACTCGCAAGAGCTAGGTCCATAACGGAACCTAAGTCCTTACCACCAGCCGCTTGATAGGCTAGCAGGGCTACGATTGGACGATATCTTTTACCTCCTGAAAGTAGCATATCACGAGCCAAACTCATAGCCGGAGCATCGCTCTTTGTCAGTCTGTCTTGGACGAAATTTTCCAAGGACTCTTCAACTTGATCTCTGAGCCCCTCTAGACTCATCTGACGGTTGCTGAGGGATACCATCCAATCCAATGGTGAGGGGGTGCCTATATCAACGGGTGTGTGACCGCGCAAATGGGCACGTTGCGTGCTCCCCCCCCGAGGTGGACGCTGTGAAGGACCGGTTAACTGTCGCATCACTAGACCATCCACATTGTCTATCATCTAGGAATCTGGAGGATTTTTTGGCTTCGGAAGAGGCTGGTAATTTAGAACTGGAAATTAATCCAGTGAATACTCTAGAAGAGGCTATTGAGGGGTTGAATGAAGGTGAATTGGACCTCTTAGCCATGCCTGCAAGGTTACTGCATGGTAAACAAATCAAGTTGCTGGAAGCTGGCTGTCAAGTATTGGGAGCAAGGACTCCAAGGCGACCGGCTAGGTTCTTTGTTAGTGAAAATCGTATTTGGTATCAACCAAAAGGTGCGATAATTCTCTGTGACGACAAAATCATTCGCCGTCAGCTAAAGCGGGCCCGTCGAGGATTGCGTTTACTATCCAGCGAGGCTTATGCTTCAATCCATGGAATCGAAGATAGACCTGATTCAGAAGATGAAATTGCTCGATGGATGGAAAAACTCCGACGCAATGGAAATATCGACGGATTTGTTACTTCTCGGGAGGTATTCAATTCAATTCACTGCTCAAGCAGGAGAACAGTCCTAGGGATTGATCCCGAAGAGAGAGAAGGTGATCGATATCTGCCTGTGCCCTATGCTGACCTAGTTGTTCTAATCGGACGCAGTGGGTTCCCAAGAAAATTGATTCAACAAGTATCTGAATTAGAAGGAGAGACTGTGTGGTGGACTCAGGATAATCTGATTGGGGGATTATCTGAGAGTGAACTCGATAGAGTCGCAATCCTAGTTCGACACCGACAAGTTGGAGCAATTATGCGACAGGCAGAGGAGTTCTCGGACCTGACAATGGAAACAGTATTTCACGACCCTGAAGGAGATACTGAGACTACAGAAGTTCACGTTGAAATCCGTATAGAGTTCCTATCGGATGATGGTATGCAGACCCTCTCTATAGAGAGATTGGTTCCTCTTTCAAATTTACAGGATTCTGTTATTGCATTAACTAAAGACTGGGATAGAATGTTGTCTACTGCTAGCAGCCCAATACCGGAAGAAAGAACTCGTCAGGGACTATTGCCAGCAAAAGAACCTTGGATTGATTTGGAAAAGTGACGGCGATTTTTGTCGACCCCAAAAACCATCATTCACAGTTCGAAGAATGGGGAAGCGATAAGACCGCGAAGAGTTCGCTTGAGTCTTATAGGTGGTAATGATGTCTGTTGATCAGGTGTTACTCGACCAGTTATATCGAGCCCGATTAATGGAATTACGAGAGCGAGCAGAGTCTGCTGGATTCAAGAAAAATGGGTCTGTTGAAGTCCTTCGAGCTCGTCTAATCAGAAATCAAGTCATGAGCGAACATGACCTCAGTTGGGAAGGAATCCAAGCGATGTCACATCAAGAGCTAGGTGATACTTTGAAGATCTTCGGAATCAAATCGTCCGGCTCCCACAAAGAGAGGAGGCAGAGACTATGGCTTCATCTAAACCACGACTCAAGAAGATTGACTGTGGAGAATTTAGCTGAAATGGAACGTGATAAATTACATTCTTTGTGTCGTAAATTGGAATTGCAACTGACCGGAACTAGAACCGTTCTGATGGGAAGAGTTGCTGGTGTTCTTGCAAGCCAAGGTCGTGGGTGGGGTCAAATCAAACGCTCTTTGAGAAGAAACGGCTTGCCAGATGTTCAAACTCAGACTGTAAAGACAATACAACAACCCGAACCTGAAGAGGAAGTAATTGTGATTGAAGTTCCTGAAAATCCTATTGATTTCATGCAACCTATTTCTCAGCATCAAATAGAAGATGCAGTAGATTTGCTCTCTAAGAGTGATGGCAAGGGCTTGGATTCATCCTTACAAAATCTCGCGGGCATGATTCGAGATATTGAACGTATGATTGGAACAATTCTCAACAGTCATGGCGGTAGATGGTCGGAGCAAGAAGAAGAATTATTCCTTCGAATTGCTATCAGAAGAGGATGGCCTGTAGACGATGAAACAATCAGTACTCGTCTATTGTTGGTCGCGGGTAGGATTGCTGAGGCAAAGGGCTCTCGAGATGTCGCTTTCCAAGAAACTGGAGCCACTCCTGTCAGTGCACCGAAAGTCGCGAGTGGAGATTCTGATGCTATCGCGAGAATTCGAGCGAAGATGACCGAGGCTGAGCAAATAATCGCTGGACTGCGCTGATTACTCTGGCGTGAGTCGGAAGAAGCTGAATCGCGGTTCGATAATCGAACCCTCGATATCTCGTAGATTATCGATAGCATCTTCTGCATCTTCGCGACTGTGTCCTGCCATAACCGCCGCGTGGACTAGTGTATCGTAATCAACCCCGCCTCCATCATCCTTCATCCGAATTGTATCCAACAAAACCTCTGACACATCACCGGTCGGTGCCGGCGCCTGTGCTACTTCCGCAGTAGATTCTGTATCTTGTTCCAGAGTTGGTTGAGAAGATGGTGTTTCTATAATAACATCAGAACCCGTTGCCATCGAGAGTGATTGTAGAATCCCTACGCGGTAATTCTCTGTATCGAATTCTCCGTAATGCCCTCTCGCTAGGACCATCCCCTCAATTAGGTCGCTTGGGACTCCTGCCGATTCTAGAGCGGCGGGGTTGAGTTCGGATTCCATTGAAGCTTCGAAAGCATCGAGACGTCGAAGGGTCGCTTCTGACGCTTCTACTAACCAATGAGTGTAGAGGTCTTTGTCGACTATACTGAATTCTTCTGCTCTAAATGAAGTGAACATTCCACCATCCTCGGTCTCAAACCAACGTGCTCTGCCTACTAACAACATAAGGAATCTATCACCGCTCTCAAAGCGATTGAGAATCTCTTCAATATCAGCATGGAGTTCTGGTTGGAATGACGCCACTTCGAATCGATGAGTCCCTGTTGGGTCTCGTAGATGAGCAGTGTAGAAAGATCCGCTTTCAGTCTCGCGGCGCTCCACTCTATCGATTACCCCTCCAACCAAGGCTCTGTTGACCTTAGCACCGATTTTGGTGATTACAAATGAAGGGTCATATTCTCCCTCTCCTTCCTTCGGTAAATCAGCATCCATGTACTCTTGAGCGAATAGTCGAATGGCTGTTTGGCGGCTTCTTCGGGTCACCTGATTCATCACAATACCACCCCCCAACGAGTCATGACTTCATTGGCGGCTTCTTCCGGTGTTCGAGTATCAACATCTACTGAATCTGCCATCAATATAGCACCTTGAGCATCGACCATAGCGCGACCATTGATGTGCAATTTTCTCGCTAAGAACCTCTCTCTTAGCGTAGCGATAAATCCGGCTCTGGTATTGGCGTCTATAGCATCTCTTATTTGCCCCTGGTCCATTCCAGTAAGCGCTTCAGTGGCCTCTTTTCCAATCAGAGTAGAGGCATTTGAAATCCCATCGTCGAGAACGAAGCGAAGTCGTACATCTTCTTCTCCTCTCTGAGGACCATGTTCTGCACACTCTCCATCTCGCATGACTCTGCGACACTCCGGACACCTCTCGATGATACCGGAATTGTTGGCGATTGCCACAACGGTTCCAGAGGTTCTGATTCCTCGGCGTGAACCACCATTGACCAATTCAGTTAGGTCAACTTCGACCCAATGGTCGGCTGGATCGATTGCTTCCCATGGAGGTTCAGATAAATCGACAACCTGTTCTGCAGAATCGATAACCAAGTCTGGAGAACCTTGCCAGAATTGCACCCTAGCTCCCTTCAGATGAAGGAAGGCTCCTGGCTCTGGATTCATTTCACCCCAAGATGTCAAGCGGCAACGGCCGGTTGGATCCATCACATCGCCACTACGAACTGTCCTTTCCTCGCCATCAGCATTGGTGAAGGTTCGGGCCTGCCAATTTTCTACCTGTACTGTAATTTCGATATCTCGGGCTCCGTCTCTTAGTTCAGAAATCTTAGAACGATTTACTGATTGCAAGTCATCCATACTAGCAAAGGAACTGTCATGGAAGGGTTCGATTTTTGTTAAGTCCCCAATGTTGATTTCAGGGGTTTCTCTGAATCTACGGATTTGCGCTCTATCTATCTTAATTAACGAACCAACATCATGGTTGAAATCTCTCCATGAAATGAATCCGATAGTACCGGAAGGATCTGCCAATCGGCCCCGAACAATGTCCAGTGTCCCACTTCCATCTTTCTTGACTATTTTATCGTCCTTCTTTGAGAGAACTCTTGCAACTACGCTAACGATACCTTCCGCTTCTCCAGCCTCTGAGATTGGAACCGGTTCGTCTGAAATCTTGGTGACAGGTTGACCACCTTCTTTGAGAACGGTAACTCGGCTTGGACGATTGATGTTGATCGAGCGGCGGTCATTCCAGAAATTTACTGAAACTCCTTCCAATCGAACTACAGAGCCTGGAGTTAGATTCTGAGAGTGGTCCCCCCAGTCGGTGAAATCCCAGCGTTCTCTCTCGCCTTCCCAAGGACTGTCCTCAACCCAGCCATAGGCAATCTGACGTTCTTCACCTCGAACGGTCTGTATCTTTGGAATGTAGGATACCACAGCTACCTCAATAGTGACATTCTTGTCATCGTCCTTTAATTCAGAAAATTTTGCAACCTTTCTCTCTGCAATAGCCGGACGTGAGCGAGAAGAAATGGTGGATACTTCTTGACCCGCAGCGATTTGGAACTTACGAATTACAGAACGAAGCGCGTCTTCAGGAGGTATCAGAAATTCTTCTTCGTATCTCTTGAATTCCTTGATTATCTCGGCTTCATCTGCATCTTTACATTCTTCTTTAACCACAGCAATCTGTGTTGAATACCTTCCATCTTCACTCATCTGTTCACCCACATTCAGAGGCAAAGTATCGAGCCTATATGAACACGGGAACGATTGAATGCTAAGCATTCTGAATCATCCTTTAGAGCGATGTTAATCAGTGTGTGTTGGGGTAGGCTCGACACCACATCATCTCCGGGATAAGTGCACGAGCCTTGACGGTCTTTGAAGATACTCATCGGAAATTGAGGATGAATGACCGACTGTGTTTTCATCTCAGCGCTGTTGTCAAACTCTGATGAGCGCTGATGAGACCTGTCGATTCGGTATTCTAACAGCCTCTGATAGGGCTACTGCTGGAGAATACGAAGACCGAAGTGGTCCGGCAATCAAGCAATTCCTAGAAGAGGCGCTAACCTCGTCTTGGGAGGTTTCGAGAAGACTTGTTGAGGATGAACAGAATGTCATCGAACAGACTCTCATCGATTTATGTGAGGAGGGATGTTCAGTCATCATCACCACCGGAGGAACTGGACCTGCTCCAAGGGATGTGACACCTGAGGCTACTGAAGCGGTTTGTGAGAGAATGCTTCCTGGCTTCGGCGAACAAATGCGGGCAATTTCACTAAAGCACGTTCCTACTGCTGTGCTTTCCAGACAAACTGCTGGCATTCGTGGTTCAACCCTGATTCTCAACTTACCAGGATCCCCACGTTCAATTAGAGAAATTCTAGACGAAATATTTGCCGCAGTACCATATTGTGTAGACCTAATCGGGGGTCCATACATTACCACAGAGCCATCTGTTGTCGAATCATTTCGACCGCCTCATGCGCGGAAATGAACTTGGAATAATTCTGCGTTACATATTAACGGAGAATGGAGGCCGACGACTCATGGCGAAGATGAAGTCGGGAGACATTGGTTCAGATAGAGGGGCTGACAAAATCAGGGATATTGAGGTCACTCTCGACTTCACCCCGAATGCAGATGCCTCGGTTTTGTATCGTCAAGGAGAGACTATGGTTCTCGCCTGTGCAACCGTTGCTCCTTCACTCCCTCGATGGTTTCCTCGCGATGCCAACAGAGGTTGGGTACATGCAGAGTATTCCCTCCTACCCGGTTCTACAGATTCACGATTCCAGCGTGAGAGGCGCGGTGCAAAGGGCCGAACTCAAGAAATTGAGAGATTGGTTGCTAGAAGCCTTCGTGGAGCAATCGACTTAGAGGCCCTTGGCCCTATTGCAATTACAGTTGATTGTGATGTCTTGAATGCGGATGGAGGTACTCGCTGTGCATCGATTACAGCCGCGAGCATAGCAATGCGTTTGTGTGTTAGAAGACTGATTGCTTCAGGACGCTGTTTGCCTGCTGACAAGAGGCTGACCCACGACCAAATCAAGTCAGGAATGGAAGTACCTACGCTAAGTGCAGAGGAAGCCTTAGCACACGAGAATGCTGTAATCCCTCACGATCTGGCAGCAATTAGCGTTGGACTAATCGATGGTGATGTTTACACTGATTTGGATTACATTTTGGATAGTAATGCAGATGTTGACATGAATGTTGTGATGACCGCTGATGGGAAGTTCGTCGAGGTTCAAGGAACCGGTGAAGAATTCACCTATACTCGAGAAGAACTAGATGCATTATTGGATGCTGCCACCGCTGGAGTGGCTTCTCTTAATGAGATGCAAGTTAGAGTGCTCGACGGAATCGAATGAGACCATACCACCTCAGAAGTATTGAAGGGGAATGTGGAATCGCAAAGGTGCTACGGGGACTGTAGCTCAGCTGGGAGAGCGCCGCACTGAAGATGCGGAGGCCGCTGGTTCAAGTCCGGCCAGTCCCACCAAATTACTACTGATTAGAAGAGGTCATCGAACTCTTCGCCATCATCATCGAAGGACATCATCTTGCCGTCATCCTTCTTCTTAGCTGGCTTTTTCTCAGCCTTCTTTGCTTCCTCAGCCTTCTTTGCTTCCTCAGCCTTCTTTGCTTCGATTTTCTTTTGAGCTGGTGTCTTTGACATCTCGGCAACAATCTTCTCTTTATCAGATTCTAGTGATTGCTTGCGAGCTTCTGCTTGTTCCTTCTCACGACGAGCCAATTCCTCAACGTCAATACCAGATTCGGCTGCGAGTTTCATTCTGCGCTCGTCGCGTGCTCTAATCTCAAGCAACCTCTGTCGAGCCTTGTCGTAATGCTGTACCATGTACATTGCATCGTGTTCTAACAATGGTGAATCGGAGATGATTGTGATATCCATCCAATCGCCTTCCTCAGCAAGATATTCCGCGAATGGTTCGAACTTGAGATCTGACTTCTTTATCTGAGTATAGTGTTGAGCGTTACCCATTCTGTGTTCGACTCCAGCAAAGTGAGTGTAGAAGGTCTTGCCTCCGAAGGTATCTCGGGCTTGATCAAACAATTCTGCATAATCTTCTGAAGTCTTTAGGCGACCGTGGCCGCGGGCGTGAATATGAGCCATATTTAGCACAGGGACTGTGCCTGGAACATGGTTGCAGACCTCTAGAACTTCCTCTACAGTCCCCCAAAGTTCCTGCTGACCTGAAGTTTCTACAGCTACCAATGTTGGTTCTGCTTCATGCACCCAAGGGAAGGCCGCATAATCTTCCTCTTCGCCTTCTTGACCCCAGATTGATTTGACTCTCTCTACTACTCCAGCAAGTATGTTAGCAACCTCCTCGTTGGTATCGGCTCCCGGATCATATTCTCCATAGGGTCCTACATGACAGACCATATGTCGAGCGTTGACTATCTTTCCGACCTGCATGCTCGACTCCATTTTAGATAGGGTTCGATTACGCTCACGACGGGTACCCAATAGTTCACCGTAGTATGGACCATGTACGTTCATTTCGAAGTCGGTCTTGTGACTTAGAATACCAGCCTGCCAATATTGGTCGAAGTGATGTGGCTGAACTTGTCGAACTGTTTGAATCTCCATTGTCTCCAAACCTAGAACTGTGATATCGTCCATTCCCTCTACAATTGTTCGTCCCTTACAGGACAATGGTACGCCGGCTGGTCCGAGTTTGAGTGGCATAGGCTTCGCTCCCGCAGGGTGAGCCCAAGGGGTGTCCCTACTAAAGGCATATTCGCTGGTGGTTTGACTTAGAACATCAAATTGAGTTCAGAATACCTTTGATTTACCCTATTTAACAGCGATTTGCTGCATTTTTGATACCCTCAGCACCCGGACCTTGCGAGGGTAGTTCGCAGAGGTATCGACCAAGCCACTGCGAGGCTTTTGCAGCCTTCGAAGTGCCTACGTAATTCCCCAAAGAATGTTCAATTGTGACAGTATTTTCAGAAGACTCGAAACCGATTACTTGCGGAGTCATGCCACGCAATCGGATTTCACGCAGTAATTCTGATTCTTCCATCTCTTCAATTTTAGCTATCGCCGACAAGGCATTCTTGGTGAAAAACAGCATGTGAATTTGCCGAATTCTCTCAATAACAAAACCCCAAGCTTCGGCAAGGCGGCTTGGGTCAGAAGGGACATCCGTCACCATAACAGTTCGTGGACCTTCGAATTCAGCAAAGGTCATACTTGCTCCTTGAGCGCTCCTCGCACTATCTCCAGCAAGTACAGTAGAGGTCGATAGGACAAGCCAATGAGCGCCTTCTAGTCGCCCTCGCCAATCGATTTCACCATGACTGAAATCCGATAAGTTTGGAATCTCAATATGGTCGATAAATCCACTATCTGCTGAGTCCAAGACTTCTGAAACCACCGAGTCACCAAATCCAACTATTCTAACGGCGGTTTCCATTCAATCGACCTTCCAACGTAACAAAGCGATGGCTCCACCCATACCGACAAGTTGCTGACCTGCATCGTGATCAATCGAGGCTTGTATTACCTCACCTCGATTTGTTGTGACTGCAGAAGTTATTCCATCCCATCTAGATCTAATTGATCTATCATCGGAGCGAAGCAAAGATGCCTCTACGATAAGAGTCTCGACAGCACCCTGTTCCGAGGCTTCCTCGATCGCATTCAATCCATATGAAACTGCTCCATTAGTCGAAATTCGAGTCAGGCCATCTTCGATTGCCCGAACCTGACGAACCAATTCATGTTCTCCCAAAACCGCGTCTGCAGCGCCTTCTGCCAACACCTCATTAGCGGCGGCGCGACCACCAATCGAAGTAGCAGCGTTGAGAATCTGATTCTCTGCTCCAACCGCTCGAAGCATTCCTTCGAATTGTTCACGAGCCATTCCGGGTCCACAAATCACTAGTGGCATTTGATCAGGGAAAACCATCTTTGTCTCGCGAGCTACTCTTTCAAAGAAGCCGCGACGAACTCCGGTAGAATCGTCTGCGCGCTTACCGCCACCCCTCATTGAAAACGAAGAAAGGTCTCTAATCCCATGTCCTGAGACTTCGAAAATCAATACCTCATCACTCTCCACTACTACCAGTCCTGCCTTTGGTTGAGTTCCTGCGGCTAAAGCAGACTTGACCAACTCTCGATCAACCTCTGGGAGTCCTCCTTCGAATGATATCTCAACCTCATCCCCTGGTGCGACGATATGTGTGTGATGAGAGCCAATATCGATCTTCGCCTCAGAAATAACTCCGTGAACTCTTAGGTTATCAGTGAATGCTTGGAAGGAACATTCTGAAACATCAATCTCAATCCACATCGGCTTTCTTTCAGCTGATCTAGCTCGTCCTCCTTCCTGAGTTCCAGTTGTCGAATCGCGTCGGTGAGACAGCATTCCGAGATTGGAACCAATTCGACAAATCTGAGCCAGAGTCCAAAGATCATCCGCGTGATCAATTCGAAGTCTGACACCCTCATCCGAGGCCTTCAGTTGTCGCAAATCCTCACTTCCATCAGCTGAATACGCCAGTCAGCCTTCCATCCTCATCCATATCCATATCCATGGCAGCTGGACGAATGGGGAGTCCGGGCATCGTCATCATCGAGCCACAGACGGCAACGATGAATCCTGCGCCCGAATTAAGTCTCAATTCACGAATTGGTAGAGTAAATCCGGTAGGCGCACCTAATTCGGTTGCTTCGTGACTAAATGAATACTGAGTTTTTGCCATACAGACTGGCAGATTATCAAGGCCCCACTCTCGCAATAACTCGAGGGTTTTGTGAGCCTCTGGAGAAAAGTCCACTGTGTGCGCTCCATAGACATTAGTGGCGACTCGAAGTATGGTTTGATCCGCCGGAATCCCGGGCTCGACTATCGGCTCGTATGGGCGACCTGCTGCATCATGAGCAGCACAGGCTTCTACAACAGCATCAGCAAGAGCACCTGCGCCCTCTCCGCCCTTCGCATGTCCTTCGAAAACTACTACATCTCTAGCGCCAGCTGCTACGGCTTCCTCACGGATAGCCTCGATTTCGGCGTCTGTATCGCTAGCAAATCGATTGATTGAGACAACCACGGGAACATTGGTCGAGGATAGGTTGCGTACGTGTCTTCGTAGATTTGTTGCAGCACCGGCTCGAGTCGCCTCTACGTTTTCAGCCTCTAACTCCTCCTTTGGGGGTCTCTTTCCTCCCCCGGTGGAAAATCCATCTCCGTGCAATTTCATGGAACGAACGGTGACATTGAGCACTAGACAATCTGGTACCTTTCCAGCGGCTTGTGCCTTAATTTGCAAAGCCTTCTCAGCCCCCATATCTGCTCCGAAGCCGGCTTCAGTGACGACGTAATCAGCGCATGAAAGTGCAAGTGCGTCGCCAATAATCGATGAATTACCATGGGCGATATTCGCGAATGGACCTCCATGAATGAAGGCTGGGTCTCCCTCGAGAGTTTGTACAAGGTTAGGCAATAAGGCATTTCGCAAAAGTAGGGCCATGGCTCCTGCACAACCCAAATCTTCAGCAGTCACTAGACCTCCATCTGTAGAGACCCCCAGAGCTATTCTGCCGAGTCTTGCACGAAGATCAGCGTAGTCCTTTGAAAGTACTAAAATCGCCATGACTTCGCTTGCTGCGGTAATGTCGAATCTTTCGGTTCGCACTATTCCATTGGCCTTGCCTCCAAGTCCGATAGTGACCTCTCTTAGGCTTCGGTCATTCATGTCGATGACACGGGGCCAGAGGATTCGATTTAGATCTAAATTCAATTCATTTCCGCGGTGAAGATGGTTGTCAAGCATAGCAGAACATAAGTTGTGAGCCATTGTTACAGCGTGTAGGTCTCCGGTGAAGTGTAGATTGATTTCCTCCATGGGCAATACCTGAGAGAAGCCACCACCAGCGGCTCCACCCTTGATTCCAAAAACTGGCCCCATTGAAGGTTCACGAATTACACAGGTTGCATTATGCCCGCGTCGATTTAGCCCTTGATTCAGTCCAATCGTGGTTACGGTCTTACCCTCACCAAATGGAGTCGGATTGACACTGGTTACCAAAATTAGGAAACCTTGCTTTCCTTCTCCTGCCTGTTTGAGCCTGTCCCAAGATATCTTCGCCATCGAAGAGCCCTGTAAAATCAAGTCACTGCGCACTAATCCCAGCCTCTCGGCCACCTCTTCAACAGGGCGAGTTGTTGCCTTTCGGGCGATGTCAAGGTCGCTGTCCATCATCAATCGGTCCGACCTGCCCGTCTTGAAACCTTCATCTTGGAGAATTCATAGGCCCCAATAGTGAACGGACCAGCATACTGGGGTATTGCGGGATATCCAATATCCCACTCATTGACCCCGCGATTGTTCGAATTAGTAGGAGCTAAACTTGGTCTGACTGCCCAATCTGTCTATATCGAAGCGGATTCTATGGATGAGTTTGAAACGAATTTGAATAATCTACAAGGAGATATTTGGTTGAGTTGCACGGCACCATTGAAACATTCACCCCAGGCAAGACTTGCTGTGTCTGGGCCGGAAGGTGTTAATGCGATTAATCAGTTGAAATTACAAAATGGAAAATGGACTGGAACTAGTACCGATGGTGTAGGATTTGTCGCTGCTTGCCGACATATCGGTGTTGAACCGAATGGAAGCATATTGCGAATGCGCGGTGGTGGTTCTGCTGCTCGTGCAATCGCAGCCGCTTGGGCTGAGGAAGGAGGCTCAATTATTCCACTCGAAGGTCGAAGGGAATTAGTTGGAGGACCTTGGGATTCTGCAATCATTTCAGAGGGTGAGGCTGATCTAGCGATTGACCTCGACGCAGCGGCTGGTGGAGGTCAATCAGCCGAATTATCTGCCAAGCAACAAGTGTCGATTTCTTACGGCGAAGGCGCAACCGCAGAAGACTTCGCAGTGATCATGGTTGCGGCCCAGCATTTGGAGGCTTGGAAGCATCTCTATACACCTGAAAGAGCAGCGGATTTACCCTCATTATCACTCCTCCTCGATAGACTCTCTAGGTTCAATTAAATTTAGAATTAGTAATGGTAAAATAAGCAGCCACCAAGTAATCAATGAACCTGGTCCGATAGTTAGTTCTCCATCGAATCCAATCAATGATTCATATCCTGGCTCACCTTCTAATGGAGCGTTTTCAGTGATATTTTCTCTATCCTCCTCATCTAGCAGGCCAAGATCGAATCCCATAGACTCGTAAGTGAATTTTATCCCATTCAAAGAGACCCCAAACCCACTATCTTGTTGGAAATGAGCAAATTGATTGACTTCAACAGTTTCTTGAGTATTGGTGTCGAATCCTCCGGTTGAGGATTCACCGCCACTCTCATTTCCACCTGAAATTCCAAAATCAGTGGCTATCGCTAAAGGAATAGCAATTAGAATAATCGAGATTCCAATTAACCAAGTAGCAACAGTAGCGATTTTAACTGAGGGAATTGGACGTACAAGTGACAGGCAAAAAACTGCGAACATTACTAACATAGTCAATTTTAGAAATCCCCTAGTCATTTCAAGACAGGACCCTGAGCAGGCTTGATTGTCTGTTGTAGATTCCTCTGAGACACCGCCTGGCGAACCACTAGAATTATTTTCAGTGTCTGTTTGTTCAGGTGATACATTCTCTCTATTAACCCAGTACAGTAACAGAGGAGTTGAATTTTCTATCGAAAACTCAAATGATTCATGATCACTATCGATAATGTATTCCGTAGTGATGGTTGGCTCCCTCTCTAGCCCCTCTGAGTAAACCCCGACTGCCGATATCTCAAACCAAGTACTAGACCAAGCGGTAAGAAGGAAGAGCCCGGAAAGGGCAATTACAACCAACTTGCGGGAGTTCATACATTCAAGCCGAATCAGTCATTCCTTCTAGGCATGAGTATTGAAGCCGCACCCAGCATTGAGATTACGGCAAGCAAACTAGGAGCCGGTAAAGAGTCGTCCTGATTGTTCAATTCAGAGTCGTCCCAGTCAGAAATACCATCATTATCATCATCTTGATCAAAGTAGTCAATTATGCCATCACCATCAGTATCTTGCATATTTAGATCTGGAAGATAATCGGGACCCAATATTTCGTATAATAGTGAATTGTCATGTTTTGATTCTGGTGCAATATCTCTGAGTTCTGTAACCCCTACAATATCCGTCTTCGCGGTTCTCGCATTGTCACCATCATGGTATAGAACATTGAGTTCGACATCATGTGTTTTAAGTCCAAAAACTGATGGACCAAGTAGAAGTTCTTCAGAATTCAAAATCGCAATACCAACAACTCTTGAATCATCTGTGGTCCAAAATAAGAGCGCACAGGAGTCTTCTAAATCAATAATAGGTTCACTAGGGACATTATCCTCCACCAACTCATCTAACTTTTCAGAGAAGGCTTCCATGGTCTTGTTCAGATTGGATTCCATTAATGCCTCCATCATACTCACTAATCTTTCAGATTGTTCTGAGCCTTCCATTGAGCCATCATTCTCATCAGATCCATCAGAACAGTCCTCCTCGCCGTCATTCTCCCAGTTTGCTGGAATTTCTTCACCGTTATCACAAGTGAATGTGCTCCCTTCGTCATTTTCATCAGAGCCATCGGAGCAGTCCTCCTCGCCGTCATTCTCCCAGTTTGCTGGAATTTCTTCACCGTTGTCACATACGAAGACATCATCTCCGCCATCTCCGCCATCTCCGCCAGAAATCTCCTCAATCCATGATTCAATCTGCTGTTGAAGTACTGAGGATAATTCCTGTACTCCATTATCGAAAGCAGGAGCAAGTGATTGAGCCATCATGACAGCCATACCTGGTGACACTGGAGCGGTTAAACCACACTGGACTTCCACAGTTGTGTCATCAATCGTCAAGTCTTCAGTTCCACCAACAGGAGGGCATTCCCAATTCCATTCCGCCATCTGCCCATCTATATTTAGAAAATTTTCAGAAAAGGAACCTTGTCCTGGTACATTATCTGATAATTCAACATTGAAGGTATCGAGATTGACTCCAATCTCCTCAGTTGGGATTCCACTAATCTCCGCTGATAATGAGTAACCAGTAAATGTGGTAAAAGTGCCATCAATTGTGCCGATACCGGAGCTGCCATTCTCCTCATCCCAGCTGCCATTCTCCTCATCCCAATTCGGCTCTTCGTTGAGTTGTTGCAAATAGTCAAGCGGTTGGTCGACTCTCCATTCGGATGAAAGTGAAGGCACCTCCATGGAAATTGAATATCCCAAATCAACCTCAGGGGCCTCTACCTCTCCTGCAGCAATTACCTGAAGATTCATCGAAAGGTCTGCGGTGTTACTGACCAATCCACTCATTTCCAAATCAGCTCCATAAACCAGTAAGTCAGAATCCACGTACTCGACATATGTAGCATCAATCACCAATGCCATCTCTTGAGAAGCACTGTACCAAATGTCAATTGCCTCATCATTATCTAACCATGATGCTGTAAATCCGGCATCAGCTAGTAATCCGTGACGGACAGTTAGCTCGGTTATTCTCTGGCTGACTTGATGTGTGTTGCCGTGAATATCTTGAATTTCGGCGGTTTCATCACCATCCCATGACTCAATAAAGAAGTGACTAGAACCACTCAGAACTTGATCAGAAGCGAGGTCAAACCCTGCATATTCAGCTGCTGCCTCAAGATCCTCATTGGCAGCATTTGTGTCCACACCAGTCATTTCAAGGACATCGCCTTCGAAGTTCCCCCAATCATAAGAAACTCCCCAAATCACAGAATCGGAAGGTCCTGTAGCTGCGGCGGCGGGTGCAATTGAAGTCAGTAATAGCAAACAGATGAAGGAAGATAGAATCCTCTGGATCATACCCAAAGGACAAACGCGTCATGTTTTAGGAGTTTTGCCGACACACCTCAAAGAGGGATGTTTCCGTGTTTTTTGGGCGGAACCCACTCACGCTTACTCCTCAATGGCCTCAGTGCTTGTATCAGTTTGAGACGCGTTTGCTCCGGCTCTACTACATCATCAAGCCAACCATTGCGAGCCGCAACATAGGGGTCACCGAACTTTCTGCGATACTCTTCAGTAAGTTCAGAATGGGTGGAGCCTGGATCTTCTGCTTCTGCTAATTCTGCTCTATGAATTATGTTCACTGCACCCTCTGCCCCCATTACAGCGAGCTCACCTATTGGCCATGCAATATTGTAGTCTGAGCGAAGATGTTTGCAAGACATAGCGAGGTAAGCACCCCCGTAGGCCTTACGGGTTACAACGGTTAGTTTGGGCACGGTTGCTTCAGCGTAGGCATAGAGTAACTTGGCCCCATGACGGATGATTCCCCCCCATTCCTGAACTGTCCCTGGAAGGAAGCCAGGAACGTCGACAAAGGTCACAACGGGGATATTGAAGATATCACACGTACGAATGAATCGAGCTGCCTTTACTGAGGCGTCTATATCTAGGCAGCCCGCCAAAACTTTCGGCTGATTAGCAACTATTCCGACCGATTGGCCGTCTAGTCTAGCAAAGCCGATTACAATGTTTTCAGCATAAGTTGAGAATAGTTCTAGGAAGCGCCCCTCATCGACTACTTCCGTGATTACTTTGCGAATATCGTAGGGTATATTCGAGTCTGCAGGGACAATATCCGTCAGAGTCTTGCAGGCTCTGTCTGCAGGATCACCACTGCTAAGAGTGATTGCCTCAGCAAGCGTATGGTCTGGTAAGAATGAGAGAATTTCAATCGCAGATAGTATTGCATCTTCCTCATCTTCTGCGACCATGCAGGCCACTCCAGAGCGTGAGGCGTGAGCGTCAGCTCCTCCCAGGCTATTCTGGTCTAATTCACCACTGGCGATTTCAGGAATGAAGTAGGGTGAACGCATGAACATCTGGCCATGGTCATCGGAGAGAATTACGAAATCAGAGAGGCCGGCGGCTAGGGCGCTCACACCTGCGACCGTTCCAAGAATTATCGAGAAAGTAGGGATACGACCGGAGCAGGCGACTAGGATGTCGAGCAATTCCCCAGTTGCTCCCAAAGCCGGAACTCCATCCTGTACTCGTTGACCGTCGCCATCCCAAATTCCAACTAAGGGGAGTTGCGACTTTTCTGCGAACTCAGCAACCTTGGCAATTTTGCGAGCGTGCATCTCGCCCATTGTACCGTCAAAGACGGCATAATCTTGAGCGAAGCAAACTACTCTCCTTCCGTCTATTTTGCCATGACCTGCAACAACTCCATCACCATATGGTCGGTGAAGGTGCATGTTGAAGTCGCCAGAACGATGTTGAACGAAACTATCTACCTCGACAAATGAATCTGCATCAAGTAACATTGCGATGCGTTCTCGGGCAGTTTGGCGGCCGGATTTTCGCAATTCTTCCATGCTAATCCGGTCGGCTGCATTGAGAGCTTCTTGGCGCATCGCGTCGAGATCATCCGAGTGCGATGCGCCCACCATAAGCAAGCCAAACCACTAGCGGTTATTCATCGAAGCGGCTAACTTAGCTCAAACGACGAAACCTTGCCAAGCCCGCATGTAGTCAACAAATTTCTCGCTGAGCCCCTCATCCAAGAGATGCTCAGCAGTAAACGGCGGACGCTGTGGCTCATACCCTGAGTCGCCGAGATGACTTGCCCAATCTGCATGACCAATTGCTGAACGAGCTACGGCGACCAAATCGGCGCCTTGATCCATAACTTCCTGCGCTTGAGCAGTCGACCAAATAGCTCCACAGGTAATCATTGGTAATCGATTCGCAAGACGCTCAGCGAAGATCTCGGTCAACATTCGAGAATCGTCATGATGAGCAGGTGGGGTGAAGCAATCCCAACAAGAAATGTGTAGGAAATCTATGCCTGATTCTACCAGCATATCGACTAAGTCTAGAGAGTCTTCAAGCAAGACTCCGATTTTATCGTACTCTGGAGATATCCGAACTCCAAGCAGAAAATCATCGTCAGTAACTTGCCTAATTCTCTCAATTATTTGAAGCAAGAAGCGGGCTCTATTCTCTAATGAGCCGCCCCACTTATCCTCTCTACGATTGGTCTCAACTCCGAGAAATTGACAGACAAGATATCCATGAGCACCATGTATCTCAACCCCATCAAAACCGGCTTTTTCACAGCGAGCTGCTGCTGTAGCAAAAGCCTCGACTAATTCCTCAATCTCAGAATCTTCCAATGCCCTTGTTTCACCGTTATCTGAATCGCTTGTTGGATTGATACTCGCAGATACAGGCTGAACTCCTGTCAGTCTCTGAGGACAGCGCATTCCACCATGGAAAATCTGCGCTAGGGAAACCGCTCCTTGCTCTTTGATTCCAGTCGCTAAACGGGTCAAACCAGGTAATTGATGATCGCCCCAAACGCCCATCTCTCCATCCCATCCTTGGCCCTCTGGAACGACGTGCGTCGCGGCTGTTGTTACGATTCCAAAGCCACCTTCCGCACGACGAATTAGCCAATTTATTTCCTCATCTGAGAGTGAACCGTCCTCGTTACTTTGTTTGTTGGTCATCGCCGCTACTACCGCACGATTACGCAACTTTTTGCCTGTACGAGGAAATTCGAAGGTATCTATTGGAGCGGCCATGTGAAGCCTCCATCTCAGTCCATGGAATCGTGAGGGTTCTCTCCACACAAATCTTCAGCCCAATTGCTTGCAACTGTCTCCTGACCGCCACCTCTACTCAGCAAATGGTGCAACTTGACCAAGGCTGAACTCGGTGGGCAAAGTGAACCATGGCCTATGACTCCCATGTCTTGCTGCTCTCTTCCCTTAGCATAGACATTCAAATTCATAGGACCGTGAATTGTTTGCGCCACTACTACAACTACCCCTCCGTTTGAGCAATGGTCTTCTAGCATCAAACGTAATTTCGTGTTCTCAGGGGAATCGTCTTGAGGATCCGATATTGGTAAATGTCCAAGACCGGTGCCATGCAAAACGATTGCATCGAATTCATCCTTGATTGCTAACATAACCAGATTTGAATCTAAGTGAGGGTCTGCGATAAATTGGGCAATTCGGGTGTCTTCATTGAACATCATGGGTGAGATAGCCTCAACCCTCGCATCGGCGGGTTCATGCTCTGCCATCTCGATGCTTGGACCAGTTCCATCGTTGTTTATCCAGGCCAAAGGACCTTGGTTGATTGCCTTGAAAGCGTCTCTTCGAGATGAGTGGTATTTACGACAAGCGATTCCAGGAAGAACTGCACATTTACCATCCGAAGATTCTGAATGCATGACTACAACACTTGCATCACGATAACCAGTCGGTTCAGGTCCATGAGCAGCCCAATGTACCGCCGCTACAAGGTTCTCCGCAGCGTCGCTAGAGCCGCGATCGGGAGAGCGCTGAGAGCCTGTTAGCGCTATTCGCCCTGGCGGCCTTCCACCATTTCCAGCCCAGCCGTAGCCCATTGCGGCAGCGCTGAGATGTAAGGTATCTGTACCGTGAGTAATCACCACTCCAACAGCGCCTTCGGCAAATGCTTCCTCAGTAGCTTTCAGCATTCGATTCCAGTGCCTAGGCCTGATATCATCCGAGAACATATTACCGAGTTTGACAACCCTTAGTCGAGCCACAGACTTTAGCTCGGGAACCGATTGCAATAATTCGTCTGGCTCGAACCTAGCGGTAACAGCACCCGTGGCGTAGTCAACCTTCGAGGCAATGGTCCCACCAGTGTGAATTAGATGCACCAATGGGAGATTTCCATCCTGTTCGATAGGAGTTGGTGCTTCTTCCTCAGAAATCTTAACCTCATCGAGAATTTCTACCGATTCGACGTAAGATTCAGGGTAGCTTACATTGTATCCATTGGCCAATTTTAGAGTGATTAGTTTAGGGCCCGCGGCGGGTAAAGCAAGACCCTCGTGTTCGACCACTCCAGACCAGGTCTTAACGGCCACTTTGACCGGCGTTCCCGCTTCCGGCCATTCACCCATGTATCCTCAGGAGGTGATTCACTCCATCAATGCGACGGCACACAAATGCACTTGCTGATAGGTGAGGCGACAATTCTTTCACACGCCAAGCACAGGAGTTGTTGTGTCGGAGCCATTGATTCACGCGGACATCGCCAAGGCTCACACACTACCATCGAGATTCTACACCGATGAGGATACATTCCGTAGTCTGATAAGTGGGATGCAAGATTGTTGGTATTTCGGGGCTCATTCCAGTCAGTTTGCTGAGCATAATGTGATTCCTCTGCCTGACATTGAAACAATGCTCGGTGAAGCACTAATGCTGACCAATTCGGACAGAGTTCGATGTCTTTCGAATGTGTGCACACATAGAGGAATGCTAGTAGCTATCGAACCGTGTAATAGAAACACTCTGCAATGTCGATATCACGGTCGTACCTTCGGCATTGATGGTTGCTTCAAGAATATGCCAGAGTTCCAAGATGTCGAAGATTTCCCATCTGCTTCAGACGACTTGACTAACTTTCCAGTAACCGATTGGAAGGGTCTGCAATTAGTTGGAGGAGATTTGTATCTCGAGGAGGCAATTACAGAATTAGAGTCTCGATTAGGTTGGATTGATGTTGAATCATTCCAACACGACCCTAGCCGATATCGCTCGTATGAAATCAAAGCAAATTGGGCTCT
>DAMG01000046.1 GCA_002497025.1 Euryarchaeota archaeon UBA126 | reverse complement strand
TTTTGGACGAAGATGCTAGGATTAGAGTCAATGTTGAGACTCAAACATTCCGCTTCATCCCGGGCAACCCCATCAGCCATGATGACGCAGTTAGACTTGCTAAGGGAATCAAATCTGGACCGTGGGTTGTGATTAGTCACAAGGAACCTAGGGCAACCTTCGTTGTCGAAGAATCTGGTAGTGTTTTAGTTCATGGAATTGCTAGATTAGAAGTTGCTCGTTTGGTCATGCAAGAACTCCTACTAAGCCTCGGAATGTCAGAAGAAGGATTGCACTCAGAAGTAGGAGATATGCTGGTTAGTTTCTCATTCGGTCGAGCCGTTCTGCTAGACTTGGCAGCGGCCCGATTTGCAGATGTGGAAAAGGATCAGCGAGTCGGTTGCATTCGTATAGATGCAAATAGACACAACTGCAATCTTCTGGTATTCAATAATGGCCACGGAGTTGTAACCGGGCAATCCTCCAAACGAGTCGCCGAGATGGCAGTTCGCCATTGGGCTGCTCAGTTAGACGAGGAAGGCGCATTGGCATGAGTTCCATCGTCGACGGGCACTGGGTAGGCCCTGTCGTCGACCAACATATCCATCTAGATCGCTCGAACCGATATCTTTCAGCAATCGAAGAATTTGTTCGGGTCGGTGGAACAGGAATCATGTTAGTTCACAAACCGGAATTTAGTGGGTCTTTACCACTAGACAAAGAAGGCTATCGTCGAGCATATTCTGAAACTATTTCGATGGCAGATGAGGTTAGAGAAAAATTTGCAATCACTGTCGGAGTTGTAATCGGCCCTCACCCAGTTGCTTGGGAACGCCAAATATCTGAGTTGGGAATAGACCAGGCTAGTGAATTACATCTTGAATCGGTGGACCTCGCTCTAGAGTTAATAGAGCAAGGAAAGGCACACTGCTTAGGCGAAGTCGGAAGACCACATTACGAGGTTAGCGAGGAAACATGGACAAAAGCAAATGAAAATCTATTACAAATTATGGCTGAAGCCGCAATTTCGAAAGTACCCATTCAACTACACGTAGAGGATGCTGGCTCACAAACCTACTCTGAAATTTCTCAAATGGCAATTCAGGCAGGCTTGCCTCTTTCCCAGACCATCAGGCATTATGCTCCTCCAAATGTCTCTTCCGATTTCACCCATGGTCTAGCCTGCACTGTTAGCGTTGGTCGAGGAAGTGTGGAGAGATTAGTGTCGACTTATGCAAATGCCTCTGCCTCATGGGGCATGGAAACCGATTTCCTAGACGATCCTCGGCGACCCGGTGCTGTTCTTGGACCCAAAACAATTCCCAAAAGAACAGACGAATTATGTTCTGCTCTCCTAGCCGAGAGCAATCCAAATGATGTTGAAAATTTGCTCTTTAAAATGCATTCAGAATGGCCAAGCAAATTATACGGTATAGAATTTTAATTTCCTCTGTCAAAAGGAGACTTTAGTTCCGGAGTAAATGTCAACATACCCCCCAAAACAAAAAAACCTAGGAATCCAAAAAATAGTTGTAAATCACCCCAAGGTAGGCTGTTGCCTAGTAATTCAAAGACCATCTTCCAAAGTGGTACATTGATTGGTAAAAAGATGAATAACATCGCTATACCGACTCTCTGCCTTAGAAGCATAAGAGCGCGAACCCTCCTTCCTTTTTGAAATTCAGCGGTCTCTGTGGCTTAGTTGACACACCGAATCGGTCAAAGACTAGTCCTCTTTCGCCGGATTGCGCGTTCGTGGTGTAGGGGTAGCACAAGAGGTTTCCAACCTCTTTGCCCGGGTTCAAATCCCGGCGAGCGCACCAAATCATTCAGGATAGTCGTGCAGACCGTAGGTCTGCACGTTTGTGAAGCATTCATAGGTCGACGACATGGGGGTTTAGTCAATGACACAGGCTATGGCGGCTGGTATCGCTCGAGATTCCTCAGATACAGAGGATGAGGCGCAAATAGTCGGACGCCAAATCTGGAGAATCGTTCCCTATGTGACCCACTATTGGCAAAGGGCATTGGGAGGACTTCTATCTAACATGGGGGCTAGGGTCTTTGATCTAATTCCATTCATCGCTATTGGGATGGCTGCGGATTACTATAATCCAGACAGCCCTCAATTTACTAATTCTATGATTGAAAGTTTTGTCACTCAAGATCTCTTCTCTTCAGTAGGTCCGATTAGTTCAGTTGAATTGGGATTTGGTGCTTTAATTCTCTTGTCTTTTGTCGTTTTAGCAATTTTTCAGGGGTTGAGTAATCAGTTATGGCAATCCATTGCCTACATGGCCCAGCATGACATCAGGATGGACGCCACACGATCATTACTCAGCATGGAAGCATCTTACTTTGAAACTAGACAAACTGGAAATCTAATGTCAGTCTTATCAGCTGATGTAGCACAATTAGAGGACGTAATTTCGGATGCGAGTACCAGCATAATTAGAATTTTTACAACCCTAATCACTGCTTTTGCAATCTTGTTTTGGATGTCCCCGATACTGTGTGCCATTTTATTCACACCGTTTATCCTAATTGTTCCAATGGTTATCTGGTTTTCAACAAGGGTCCAGAGAAAATATCGTAAACAGCGTGAGAGTACTGGAGGAATTGTAGCAATACTTGAGAATGTTCTCTCCGGAATAACGGTTGTTCAAGCTTACAATTCTACACAATTCGAGATGGATAGAATAGATGGTCAAAGTGCAGATTACAGAGATCAAGCAATTCAGGCAGCATTCATCAGAAACAGGTTTATTCCGGGCTTCCATATTGTTGCGGGGATTTCGTTTGGCCTACTGGTATCAGCAGGAGGTTGGTTGATGAGTTCAGGTGAGATTAGTGTTGGTCAATTCGTCACTTTTCTTTTGATTTCCACTAGGATGACGATGCCTCTTTGGATTTTAGGAATGTTACTAAATCAACTACAACGAGGCGAAGCAGCTTCCCGCAGAGTATTTGCATTAATTGATTTGGAACCGTCGATATCCGATTCTGAAGGAGCTCTGGAATTAACCCAGCCAATATCTTCTATTTCTTTTGACTCAGTCACATTTGCGTATCCCGGCACGACAATCAATGTCCTGAACGACGTATCATTCAAGGTTGAATCTGGAGGGTTTTTAGGAATAATGGGCCATACGGGGGCAGGCAAATCTACCATTCTAAAGTTATCAGAAAAGTTCTACCAACCGCAATCAGGACAGATTAGAATCAATGGTCAAGATATATCGGAATTCACAATACATTCGGTTCGTTCACGTATTGGCTTTGTCAGTCAAGATCCATTCCTATTCTTTGGAACAATCCGAGACAATGTTGCTTATGCTCGCGAGGCTACTGATGATGGTGTAAAGATTGCACTACAAACTGCTGGTGCTTGGGAATTTGTTATGGAAATGGAGAATGGAATGGGCACAATGGTTGGTGACAGGGGAGTCAGACTTTCAGGGGGTCAGCGTGCTAGAATTAGCCTTGCTAGAGCCTTGCTAATGAATCCGGATGTTTTGATTTTAGACGAGGCGAGTGCGGCTCTAGATGCAGAGACGGAGAAGAGAATTCAACAATCGCTATTCGGTGGAGGCAATGGTTCCAATGGCAAGGAGAGAATAACCATTGGTGTTGCTCACCGATTGGCAACAATTCGAAACGCCGATGAGATTATTTCCATGGTTGATGGGGCGATTGTTGAACGCGGTACTCATCAGGAATTACTTGGCAATGACAGCGTCTATGCCTCACAGTGGGCGATCCAAACCGGCCAAATTGAATCAGAGGATTGAGTATGTCCGTCGAATGGGTCCCCGTTGTCCCGGGGAGGGCTGAGATTGGAAGCGACAACCGTTCAATCTTATTTGGGGGGATAGGACCAAAACATATGGTTGAGATAGGGTATAGATATTCAATCGCGAAGTATCCAGTAGCAATCGTAGAGGCTGAAAAATTACTCGAATCAAAAGAAGCAGTTTTGTCCAGTGAGTCAGAATGGAAATTGGCCTTAGATCAAGGAGTAATATTTGGAAATCAAGAACTTGAGAAGCTTTCAGATTGTTGTAAAGGACATTACTGGGGTAAAGCACTTGATGGGAGGTCTCATTCAGAGGATGATTGGACCTTCCTTATTGCAAAACAATGGTCTTCAGGCAAATCAACTACTAGGCTATTAGCAAAAGGTTCAGAGCAAGCAAAATTTGTGCGGCTAGTGAAGGTAGAAGATATTACTGAATATCCTCCAAATCCGCAGAGATTACCATCGAATAGAGAGATTGGAAGAATACTAAAGGAAGAAATTCTAATCGCTCTATTCGTCGGAATCATCCCTTCTTTTGTTTGGGCTTACTTCAACGCAAGTGAAGGATATATCCAAACAGGCTGGCCGGGATTGGTTTTTGGTGGGTTAATCTTGGGATTGTTCTCAATGATTTTCTGGCGCCCAAAAACCATTTCCTTTCGACTTGGCAAAAATTGTGGAATGGTCAAACCAAACCGTGGTAAGTTACTATGATATCATCAAATTGTATCTACAGAATTCTTCTTCATCATCTGATTCAATCCTACGGACTAATACGCCACTTTCGGAGGTGTATCTTTCAGTCAGGGCACCTTCGATAATTCCATCATCGAGTGCCCAGAGTGGAAGACTCTCAGAATCTGATACTTTATTTGAAAGTTCTACTTTAATATGGAATTCAGGGTCTAGGTCGTAACTCAGTTTCCCAAGTCCAGCATATTCCCACCAGTCCATCATTTCGTTTAGGAATTCGATATTTCCGTCGATATCCTTCAGACTAAATGCTAATTCTTGACCAATCCGATTACCTACTTGTCGAAGCAGAGAGGTAAGATCGATTCCGAATGCACTGAGACTTTCGACTCCCCCTGTCTCTAGCGCCCTTCTTGCCTCATTAACCTCTAATCCAGAGGCCATGAATGCATCAGGATTGAATGGGGTATCGGTTTCTGGAAGATTGTCGTTAATTTCCAAGACTTCACGAATTCTTTCAAGGAAAGACATACTATCGAGAGTTAGTTTCAGCGGGTCGACAATTTTCTCTTCAGTGAATCTCTTTGATGCTGTCTCGAAAGGAATCGCCTCTTCCCAAATTGCATCGATTAAATTCAATTGAGATTCTGCGAAGGTCTCTGACTCGACAAATAATGCAGCATCCTCTTTTCCTCTCCCGACAGGATTTTCTTCCATTGTCAGGTACTGTATGACTTCTGATGAATCTACCACTGCACCCTGAGCGTCTAAGTCATCTGAATGCTTTACCTCAATTAGATCGTGCAACTCTGCATAGAATCTTGTAGTTCGTCTGTCCAATTGAGCGAGAACACGGATTACTATCCCTCTTTCTGCAGCTGAATTAACTTCTGCAAGTGCAGGATTTCTACATAGTTGTAATATTCCAAATTTTCCTAGGACTAAAGTAAGACTCTCATCGGCATCCTCAGCCATTTTTTCTACTCTCTTGAGTATGTGCACTCTTTCTTTGAGTACCGCAAATTTAGGCTCATCCAAAACTCTCTCCTGCTCAAATGAAGAGGTACTCTTCCCTGAAATTAAATTGTCATAACTTTCTTCCATTCGGCTAAGTTGTTCCTTATTGATTTCAATCAAATGAGATACTACCTCGTTTATCGACGGGCTGGAAAATCTCATTGGGCGATCAGCGGTTGAGGTGACGATTCCAATTCTCTGCAATCTTTCCAAAGAGTTGTATGCGTCTAGTCTAGTTGTACCTATTTTCTTAGCAATTTCACTGGCCTTCAAGTTTGTTGTACTGGACAATACCATCACAGTATTCACCTCTCTCTCCGAGAGCCCAGCATCCATCAGTAGTCGTTCCCAACTCATGAAATCAACTCGTTACGCTGCTTAGCGAGCGAAGAATCTTAGCTACGTGTTGACGAGGTCGAAATAACCAATCGTAAACGAAGTGGATTTTGTTGTCAGGTCCAACAACGAATGATGATTTGGAAGGGAATCTTCCAAGATGGACAGGAACGCCGTAACTCTCAGCAATCTTTCTGTCTGGGTCTGAAAGTAAGATGAATGGAAGCGCCAATTCCTCTTTGAATTTCTTGTGTTCGTCAACGGTGTTTTGACTGATACCAATGATTTCTGCGGGAGGTTCTAGAGAGTTGAATATGTTATACTGCTCTTTGAATGATAGACAACCTCTCTTGCACGTTGGTGAACCATCTTCGGCATAAAAGAACAAAACTTTCCAACGACCATCTAAATCGCTGAGATTGAACTCGTCCCCCTCACTCGTCAAGGCAGAGAACTCTGGTGCGGTTGTTCCCACTTGTGACTGCATATTTTGTCCCCCCTTGTAATCTGATTTAATCTAATCTAAGTCTATAAGGTGCCCCATTCTAGCGCCTTTGGTTGCTAAATATTGACTATTGAAATTCGAAATCCCAGCTATGTGCTCGAGCCTTTGTTCAACATCAATTCCATTTTCTATCAATCCATTTATCTTCAGAGGATTATTTGTCATCAATCGAATTTTACCGACTCCCAAATCTTTCAACATCTCGGCAGCTACATCGTAGGTCCTTCCATCTGCTGGCAAACCCAGAAGTAGGTTAGCATCCAAGGTATCATGTCCTTGATCTTGCAAGGCATAGGCCTGAATTTTTGAGTAGAGGCCGATGCCACGACCTTCCTGGCGCAGATATACGATTGCCCCACATCCTTCTTCCTGAATCTTGCACATCGCCGCCTGTAATTGCGGTCCGCAATCGCACTTTAGAGAGCCGAATGCGTCTCCAGTAAGACACTCAGAATGAATACGTACTATTGGTGTGTTTTTGGGATTAGTAATATCTCCAGTGTACAGCGTAGTATGTTCTTTTCCATCTGGTCCAACAAACACCCTAATTCTGAAATTCCCGTGCTCAGTTGGGAGGAAGGAATCAGATTCAACTTCTAGAGGCCGAATATCGTCAATTTGTATCGTCATTCAATTGCCACGTATCACCATCTCCTTATCAAAGACTGTTTTTGCAAGACTAATTTCGTAAACACTCAGTTATATAGCGTGCGCAATTCAATTGTTCTCGTGACTGACAGAGGAATTCTTCCAGACGAGACTTTTTGGTCGGCTCTGTCAGTCTCAATATCGGACAATGCTCCAAATTCTACAGGTCGAATAGCTCGACTGAACAGTTGTGAGATTAATCAAGATGGTGAATTTGTACTTTACTGGATGACTGCCTCCAGGAGGTATCATCACAATTCTGCACTTGAACATTCAATCACTCTCGCCACTGAATTAGAAAAGCCATTGTTGGTTGTTGAACCGGTTTCCATTCGACACACCTGGTCCAGTGATAGAATTCTAACTTTTTTTGCTCAGGGAATTATCGATAACAATGCCATCTTTGCATCTAATCGAATAACTTACGTTCCATGGGTGGAAACTCACAAACAAACCGGAAATGGACTATTGAAAAAGTTGTCAAAAAGATCGTGTGCAGTAGTTATTGACGATTTTCCAACCTATTTACCAAGAGATGTCATGCGTCAGGCATCCAAGTTTTGTAAAGTGAGATTGGACGCAGTAGATTCCAATGGAATATTACCTATCGGATGGGCTGACCGTGCTTTTCCATCTGCATATTCCTTTCGAAAACATATGCAACGAAACCTAATCAGTGCTCTAGCCACACTTCCGGTATTCGACCCCATGGAAAATATCGAAATGGATTTGCGCCTTTCAAATACATATCTCGAGGATTTATTTTCCAAAGCGGGTAGTCCAATCACTCCATACGAATGGTTGTGGAGAGTAGCCCAAGGAGGAGATATCGGTAAGGAAGCTTGCGCTCCTCTAGATATCGATCACGAGGTTCTACCAGTAAATTCGAAACGAGGTGGTCGATTCGAAGCAATCGCAAGACTCGAAAGATTCCTCAAAAAAGGATTAGACAGATACAATACAGGTAGAAATAACCCTGATGATTCTGCAAGTAGTGGGCTCTCACCTTGGCTTCATTTTGGTCATATATCTTCTGTTGAGATTGTCAAGGCAGTGTTGGATCGTTCTGGTTGGAATCCTAATAAAATCTCAATTGAGGATACCGGAAGAGGTACAAGAAGTGGTTGGTGGGGTGTTCCAGAAGCACACGAGTCCTTCCTAGACCAAATTATTACTTGGCGTGAACTCGGTTTTAATTTCGCGCACATCAGAGAAGATCATGACAGTATTGAATCAATTCCTGATTGGGCTAGGACCTCTCTCGATTTGCATTCGTCAGACCCACGTGAAGAATATACATTCGAACAAATTGAAAATGCCGAAACTGGAGATGAAATTTGGAACGCTGCCCAGAGACAATTGGTCCGTAGCGGCCACATAGATAACTATCTCAGAATGCTATGGGGGAAGAGAATCTTGGAGTGGGCTCCAAATCCTCAAAAGGCTGCTGAATGGATGATTAATATCAACGATAGGTGGGCCCTTGATGGTAGAGATCCTAATTCCTACACCGGTATTTTCTGGGTATTGGGTAGGCATGACCGAGCATGGGGTCCAGAGAGACCAATATTCGGCAAAGTCAGATATATGTCCTCACAGAATACTAGGAAGAAATTGCACCTCGAAAGATACCTTGCCCGTTGGGCAGAAGACGCTCCAATTCCAAAGTGAGGAGGAATTAGATGTACAAGTATGAGCATAATACAGTCGTCGAATCGAATATCGAAACTACATTCGATTGGTTCGAGCATGAAGGCTCTTTTCGCAGACTAATGCCTCCGTGGGAAGTAGCAGAAGAAGTCAAAGCAGACGAGACTCTAGAGGTAGGCTCGCAGAGAATTTTCCGTTTCCCAATGGGTCCAATGAAGATGACTTGGGTAGCCGAGCACACCGCATACGATCCACCGCATCATTTCGCAGATAAAATGGTCAAAGGCCCATTTTGGCGCTGGCATCATGATCACAATCTCAGCGAGGTTAACGGTGTTACGACAGTAACCGATGAAGTTAGTTACCAAGTTCCATTTGGTCCGCTTGGTAATCTGGTTGACAGAGTATTAGGGGGTGCATTAGTTAGAAGTCGAATTACTCGAATGTTCAAAGCTAGAGAACTACGCCTTCAAGGAGATTTACAGCAACATGGTAAATTCGCAAATCAATCTAGAAAGAAGGTCTTGATTGCTGGCTCATCCGGATGTATAGGAACTCAGTTAGTGGCATTCCTGGATACAGGCGGTCACGAAGTTTGGAGATTAGTACGCCGACCAGCAAAAGTTGGATCGCAGGAATTGGAATGGTACCCAGACAAGGGAGAAATCGATGCAAGTATACTCGAAGGATTTGATGTAATCATCCATCTTGGTGGAGTTGGAATAGGCGACAAGCGATGGAACAAGCGAAGAAAACAGATGATTCGGAATAGTCGAGTAAATAGCACAAAATTACTTGCCGATGCAATTTCTTCGCTGGAGAATAAACCAGAATGTCTGATGTTAGCTAGTGCTGTTGGCTGGTATGGTGACAGAGGCGATGAGCAATTAACAGAAGATAGCACACCAGGAGAAGGCTTCCTTCCAGATATTTGTAGAGAATGGGAAGATGCCGCATCAACTGTAGAAGAATTGGGAGTAAGAACAGTATTCCTTCGAACTGGAATAGTCCTAACCGCAACTGCAGGCGCTCTTGGAAAGATGTTATTCCCTTTCAAGATGGGAGCCGGAGGTCCAATCGGAAATGGAAAACAATGGATGTCTTGGATTTCTCTTGATGACGAGATATATGCAATAAATCATCTAATGATGAATGACGATTCCAAGGGAGTTTACAACTTGTCCTCTCCCAACCCTGTTGAGCAGAAAAAATTTGCAAAGACTTTAGGGAGAGTGTTGAGAAGGCCCGCTTTTGCTCCTTTACCGAAATTTGTAGTTAAGATTCTATTCGGCGAAATGGGTGAGAAACTAACTCTCGAGAGTCAAAGGGTGTTACCAACGAAACTTACCGCAGAGGGTTATCAATTCGTTCACGAAGATCTTGAGTCTGGTCTGAGAGACACACTTGGTCTTTGGAAATAATTTCAGATTGGAGTTCTAAACCCAAGCGCTCTGACAACACACCATCCTGTGCGTCCTTCGAAAATAGCAAATGCCCCCCCTACGAATGCTCCGGCTGGTATAATCCAAGCCAAATCCGGTGCGCTGATTAGCAAGCATCCTGCTGCTAAACCGAGTGAGGAAACTACTCCCATGAGGCCTAATCGAAGCCTAACTGCTTTTCCTTTGGCATCGATATTGCACTCAAGGGCCATGACAAGAGGGCAGTAATGCAGGATATTAAGCCCTGTTTTACAAACTAATAGTGCTCAATTGCGAGAACGGTCATCTGTTTGTAGACCAGGTCGGCCACTGAATATTCTCCATTTACCGCGCAGTACCCCGATTCCATAATTCCAATGAAGAGAATAAGTGACAATTGAGGAGAGAAAAATTGTCCAAGCAGATTTACTTGGTGAATTTCCCTTAGCAGAACCATACCAAGCGAGAAGATTGTACAAAATCATCAGAGTTGGAAGAGTGTGAACTGCGATTCTCTCTGAACTCATTGGAACTCTATCTAGACTTATGTCCCAGAAATCTGGCCACGCCAATCCTCCATTCATAGCGCCCCAGAAAAATAATGCAAAAGCCGCGATAACTATTGGAGGGAATGCTGCAACCATTGAATGGGTAAATGCATGAAGTTCACGATATTGGTTACTCGCTAAGGTTCTGACAAGCCCATAATTGCCAATTTGTTTCTTGACGCGCGCTAGGTTTCTACGTCGGTGCCACATAATCGCAGTTCTATCAGTCCACAATTTATGACCGATATTTCTAATTCGATGATCTAGCATAACATCTTCAGCCCCGATTGCACCCTCATCAAAACCTCCTACTTCTTGCAAAACCGAGCGCCGATAAGCAGAATTAACTCCGGGTAGTTGAGTTACTTCTGATAATTCTGAATCACCTACCTTTCCATAATTTGTACCTGCAGTATAGATTGTAGAACAGAACGCGACATCGATTACACGTTGCCAAAGAGTGGATTCTTCAACAGGAGCGAAATTAGGTCCACCAACTCCCGCAACATCATCTCGCTCAAACCATCGAACTAATTTTTCTACCCAATCCTCTGGTACGATTACATCATCATCTGTGAAGAAAATCAAATCTGATGACGAGGCATCTATTGCAACATTACAAGCATCAGCCCTAGTCCTAGAACCAGAGTCATCTACAAATCGTATTCCCTTACTTTCTGTAACAGATTTTCCAGGGTCGTTACTTGGTCCAACTACAATTATTTCTAGTGGCCCAGTATAGGTTTGAGTCACCAATCCCTCTAATGCTATTGCCAACTCTTCGGAATTACGAACACTCGGGATGATTACACATACCGATGGCTGGCTCATGATTTGGCCGAAACCACTCTCGCTTTCAACCACACTCACAATATGTCAGCGTCGAATGTCATCATGGGTCATTACTGACACGTGGGGCTAGGAAGTATGTCCATGATGCGCCACCTTCATTAGAATTCCAAGAAAGGCGCAAAGGATAGCGGTCTTGGAACTCGACGGTAACTTCCTCGGTTAGACCGCTAGCTAACTTACGGCTAAGAGGGTCAAGGAATTGTAAGGAATAGGTGGAGGCAGTTGGCTTCGGAGCGACCAACTCGGACATTTCCCCCGCATCGAAGCGGACATTTACTCCCTCGCCAGCCTCGACGGTAACGGATACAGTCATTTGATTCTTATCGAGACTCAAATCGACTAATTCTCCAACAAATTTGGCTGCGCGGAGAGCTCTAGAGAGTCTGTCCGCGCTTAGGGTAGCTTTGCATTCAAAGTCCAAATCAGGTTGACGGGGCTCGTTGATTGAGCCTGTATCAAGTCCACGTAGAATTCGATGAACTTCGCCGACACGGACATTGATTGCACCGGTTGCACCATCATAATCTAACTCAACCAAGTCGTTTGGACCAGCCAAAGTAAGAAGGTCACGAAGCTTACCAAGTTCTAGGCCAATCTCAACAGGCTCTACTTCGTATGTCTCGAAACAAGCATCTGCCACTGTAACTGATAGCAATGCCACATGTGAACCGTCAACGACGGTCGTACTCAAACCATTTTCCCCCCAACTTAGTTTGGCTTCTTCAGTAAGAACCGAGAGTAGATCAACGATTTCCCGCATCAGTTGTTGTTTGGCAGTGACTCTAAGCATCTCAACACCTACCTAAGCCCCCTCCAACGGGGGGTTCTTCATGGTTCGCTAATGGAAATCCAGACTATATTAACTAATTACGACCCACGTAGTGGGTCGCTAGAGTAATCATTGATACTCGCGGAATTTATGGCCACAAGCCTCACAAGTGCAAATTTTTGTCTCTGGTTCATCGCTAGAACGAGTTTGCATAAGTACTACGAAAATTCGGTCCCCGTCACATTCAGGACAACGATAATCACCGACCCAAAGAGTTCCTCTGGCAACTTCTTCCTCGACTACCTCGGTAAGATGCTTGAGGTCCTTTGCAGTTGAAGACGCGGTCGTTTTCGATAAATCGATTATTTCTCCGGTCATCGGGTCGGTGAATTCCGCACCTTTTCCATCCTCGCCACTAAGTGGTCCTTCGTAGCCACATTTGTAATCAGTACATCGGATATTACCATCAGGTGACATGAATCCTAGAGTACCACAATCCGGACAGAACATTCGTAATCCTCCCTTTGCTGCGTCTGAGTGACCTACCAGCGCTAGTCGGATACGTACTTCAACATTCGTAATCAATTATTCCTATTTAATCACGCAATTATGGACGTCGAAAAGCGCCAACCAATCCAAGCTAAAGCAATACTACCGAGGATAGTTGTAGTAATCATTATCAAAGTAGATGAGGGATTAGTTTCTGCTAATCGTATGGAATCAACAGCGAATGCTGACATGGTCGTAAAGGCACCCAATACACCGGTTCCAAACAGTAATACGACCTCGTCACTAAATGTTGCACCAGCAGCCACCGCACCCAATAATATGCCAAGGAGTAATGATCCAACGAGGTTTGCAGTCATCGTCCCCCAAGGTAAGGAATCAGAGGGTAGCCATTGTTGCAATGCATAGCGAGCCACCGCCCCTATCGCACCACCGGCTGCTACTAGTGCAACAAGTCGCAAGTCCATGCAGTTGCTAGGCTGTAATTCGGTTATTGACCGCTTCCCGTGAATTTTCTGAATAGCGCGGGATTCAAGCGGAATGTACTTCTCGCGGTAGTCATGAAAATGCATTACGACTGGCGGCTAGCCCGGGTTGTAGATGACGAAGGAGTCATCCATGACGAGTTAGTTTGGTCTAGTAAGCGCTCGGCTGGAGCCGTTGCTGACCGTCTCTGGGACTTGCAACGGGGGCGTTTGAGTCCAGAAGCTCGCACCCTATCTGATAGATTTCCTGAAGCAGTAATAGATGCACTTGGTGCAATGTCGGATAATGATTGGCCCGAACTTGATGATGAGGAATCAAAATTGTTTGAGACCGCAGCCCCAATTCTCGCCAAGAGAGGAGTTGCGGATGCCGCTGGTGATACGGATCGTAGATTGGATATGCTAGTGTCCTCAGCGGCGGAACTTCGTGCGTCTTGGACTACCAACGAGGCACGATGTGTGGAATGGACAGGTCTCTTCCTCTCGGAAGTAGATCTTGATGCTCAACGAGATGATATCCCATCTGCGGTAGCACAATCAAACTCAATCGAAGATGCCGCCACGACATTAGGAGTAGAATTTCCGGCTCATTCACCCTCCGATATCGAATGGCAAGCATTGCGAGATCATGCTAATGGCGTAGTAGAACTGACCGCTCGTCTTGCTTCACATGAGGGTGCTATCCGTGATTTAGCCGAGCAACACGTACCAAGCCTCGCAGCCCTAATCGGGCCACTGGGGGCTGCCCGAATGGTAACTTTAGCAGGAGGTAGAGAGAGGTTGGCTAGAATGCCATCTGGCTCTCTACAGGTATTAGGTGCACACGCGGCTATGGCTGCACATCGGCGTGGAGCAGCACCACCAAAGCATGGAGCGATACTCTTCAGTATGCCTCAAATTTCTCGTTCACCTAGATGGGTACGTGGAAAGATTGCAAGATTCCTCGCTGGAAAGGCCTCAATCGCGGTCAGGTGTGATCACTTTGGCGGAGAACCTTGGGACGAGGATACTGTTGCTGAGATTCACAGAGAGACCGAGGCGATTAAGGCCAAGTTCCCTAAGCCACCTAAGCGGAAGTGATAGATTTGCCAAAACCCGTCAAGCTCGCTTGGGGTATTCGTCGCGAACGCAGAAGTCTTTGGTCTCGTAACGCAGTCAAAGGGGTCTCGGTCAGAGGAGAGAGACGGAAAAGAGACGGCAGAAATGAATGGCGTCTTTGGGACCCTAATCGCTCAAAGGTAGCTGCCAGCGTTCTCAAGACCAAGAGGGATGCATCTGCACTATTACCCGAAGCAGCCTCTACTTGCCTTTACCTCGGTGCTTCTTCTGGTGGTACTGTAAGTCATATCCATGACAATGTCTGTGGTGCTGGAAATCATCACGGTGGACAGGTGGTCGCAGTGGATATTTCCCCTAGGATGATGCGTGATTTGGTCAAGTTGGCCGAACGTCGCCAAGGACTAGTTCCGGTCTTAGCCGATGCACGCAATCCACTTGCTGTCGCCCCATACATTAGAGGTAAGGCAGATTGGTTGCATCAAGACCTTAGCATAGGTGATCAAGCGGAGACATTCGTCAGGATGACTTCGGCATTTCTCAAAGAAGGTGGAACCGCTCTCCTATCTCTGAAAGCAGCTAGCGAGCGGTGGATGGAAGGTGGAGATGATGCTAGATTTGAGCACTCAAAGAGTGTCATAGAAGATTGTCAGCATCTAGAATTACTAGAGGTAATCGACATCTCAGTATTCGAGGAACAGCACGTTGTGTTTCATTGTGTTAGAGTATAATCAGGCGTTTTCTGCGCCTGCTGAAAGAGCGACTATGAACACAATAAAAACGGCATAGAGCAACAGAACTACAATAGTAAGTACAATTGAAATCCAAGAAACAAGGTTCGCCGCCTTTGCCATTCCTAAGTCTGGATGCCCAGGATGTTGTTCGGCTACCTCCATAGCAGATTTTGCAAGTATCACACCAGGTATTGCAGTACAGCAACTAAATCCCATTAATCCTAATATTCCTAGAATTAGTGCAGCAATAGCTTGAGTAGGAGGATATTGCCCTACCGCGGCTGGATTACTTACTCCTTGGACATACAATACTTCGGGCCCCTCGAGGTTAGGAGTTGCTTCAGATTGAGAATTATCATCCATCATTATTCACCTTGAAATTAGAATTTCAAGCAAACGCGCCTACGCCGCCCAAAAATATGAAGAAAACCAAATACAAACCAAGTCCGAGTAATGCCCCTATTAGGCTAATGATATTAATTACATTTGAAGCATTAATCATACCACTATCCGGATGGTGTGTGCCGCCAATATTTTTCTTATCAGCACTTACTAGAAACATAGCTGGAATCGTAAAGCAAAGACTAGGTCCACAGCATAAAGCGGCAGCACCTCCTAATAGAGTTGTAAGTCCTAGTATGGCAAGAACTAGTCCAGCAACCGCATTTGTTGATTGCATTTGACCACCCATTACCTGAGGCCCTGCATTGATGTTAATTGTCGTAGGTTCTCCAGAAATTTGTGGTCCGCTGGAGTCCTCAGTCATACCAATTGGTCAGTGAATCTGACTTTCAATGCTTTGGACGCATAATCTAACAATGGATAATATCATTTTCTCAGACACACTGCCGCGTATATGCCGGAGATGCCTGAGGTAGAAACGGTCCGTCGTGGTCTCATTCCTCATTGGGTAGGGCGACGAATTAGCTTTGTCGATTTACGCCGTCCTGACCTACGATTTCCATTTCCATCGAATCTTGAAGAAGCGCTGACAGGCGCTAAGGTAGTAGAGATTGGACGCGCCTCAAAATACCTCTTGATTCGCCTAGACAATGGAAATACTTGGCTAAGTCATCTGGGGATGACTGGAGTCTGGACAATTGATTCACCAGGCGATGGAAAACATGATCACGTATACGTCGAGTTTGATGACGGCACCCTAACCTCCACTTATTCCGACCATCGTAGATTCGGCATCATGGATTTGATGCCGACATCCTTTGAAAGTGAACATAAACTCCTATCAGGTTTAGGTCCAGAACCGCTTACTAATGATTTCACTCTACAATCAGTTAAGACTGGTTTACACGGTCGTCGTAGTCCAATCAAAACAGTTCTACTTGATCAGCGTGTTGTCGCAGGATTGGGCAATATCTACGTTAGTGAGATACTCCACCGTTCAGGAATTTCTCCAACAAAAACAGCGGCCGAAGTAGCGGGTAAAAGTCAACGAATTGTTGCCGCAGTTGAGAAAATTCACAAATTTACCAATGAGGTAATATTCGAAGCCATAGAAGCTGGCGGCTCCACGATTTCAGATTTCCGTGGTGTTGATGGTTCGGGGGATTTAGGCTACTTCCCCCAACAATTCATGGTATTCAACAGAGAGGGAGAAACCTGCAAGCAGGAAAGCTGTGGAGGTACAATTCGACGTATCGTTCAATCTGGACGCTCGACATTTTACTGTCCAAGATGTCAGAGATAATCACGACATGAGTCTCTTTACAACAGCCAAGTTTAGCCTTATTGGAACCAACCTGTTTGCATAGGGAATTGGCTTATTCAACCATCCCGGTATTACTTCTCTTCTGCCTTTACGCATAGCCTTCACCGCGGTCTTGGCTACCTTCTCTGCTGGAACAGCTCCAGATAATTCAAGAGCGCCTAAATCCATTCCAGCAACCTCTTGAAAACCAGTCTCAACGAAACCGGGACAAAGAGCAGTTACTGATACTCCACTTTTCTTCAATTCAGAATGCAACGCGCGTGTGTACGATAGAACGTAGGCTTTTGTTGCACAATATACCGCCATTTTTGGCCCTGGTTGATACCCTGCAATTGAAGCAACGTTCAGTATCTTTCCCGAACCCTGTTTTTTCATCTCTGCTCCATAATGGCGAGCTAAGTGAGTCAAGGCTCTAATATTCAGGTCAATCATGTTGAGTTGCCCCTCTTGGTTGAGGCTCAAATGCTCACCGTTAAATCCGAAACCAGCATTATTGACGAGTATATCTATCTCTCCGGTGTCCCTAATCAGATTCTCTACCCCTACCTGTTCAGAGAGATCAGATACGACTACTTTTACTTCGATAGAATGTCTATCAGTCAACTCTTTTGCAAGAGATTCTAGTTCTGCTTTTCTTCTAGCTGTAATCACTAGATCACAGCCCTGTGAACCCAATACTCTCGCAATTTCTCGGCCTATTCCGCTAGATGCACCTGTGACCAAGGCCTTCTCCTTCTGAGATGATAACATGACCTCCGAATAGAGGCAGTAGTAATCAACTAATTCTTTCTTCGAACAAGAGAATTTTACTTTGGTTGAATCAGAATTCCATCCGCTTAATATACTCTGGAGTTTACTACGATAGATACCACTCAGAGAAAGTTCCTGACTCATCGAATGAGTGGTAATTTCCCTCAGGAGGTCAAAGCAGATATGGGTACAAATACAATCGGAAATCAGAACTGGAAATTGACGCTTATTCGAGACTACACCGTCTCCCAACAGAACGAAATTGAATACGCTATGTTTGGCTATGGCAGAACAGCATCTGAATTGGAAGATGAAACTAGAGAATCAGCTCATCTCCCCACAGGGCTAATTCATCTTCTTGAGCGAAGCAAATTGACAAGTGAAGCGCTTGAATCAGGATTTACTACAGAAATCTCAACTTCAACTCAAGATGGGAGAGATTGGCATTGTTTCACTCGTACAGCATTAGCCGTGAAAACACTCCCCGGAATTCCCTTTCAGCCCACAAGAGCGTTCTATGTTATTGAGGATGGAGAACAATTCTTCGAAATGATTGATTTATCTTGCATAAGTCAGGAAACTACACTTCCATTGAAAATCTGGTTGAGAGTAATTGAGATTGAGGCTGACGCCCTAGCCTTTGCTATAGATTCAAATTTTTACTCATGCGATGGTGGACACCAAACTACTCTTGATGCTTGGATTGACTTTGGATCAAACCAACCAAATATCAATGATTCAAGCAATAAGATACCTCTTCCCCTTCCTGGCCCTCCTGATGAACCATACAAATTCCGTTGAGAATATTGATGGGCGTTCGATTTTCGCAACAATCCATGTCTGAGCACTCGCTACAACAGAAACTGATTGCCGAATTTGTCGGGACTTTCTTCCTTGCCCTGACAATTTGTACCGCTGCCGTACATGGTTCGGCAGGAGAATATGCTCCATTTGCTATAGCTGCCACTTTGATGGTCATGATATACGGAGTTGGATACATATCCGGAGCGCACTTCAATCCCGCTGTAACCGTTGCAATATGGTTACGAGGTGCCTGTGAGAAGGACGATGTTGCTCCTTACATCGCAGTTCAGATAATTGCCGGAGCATTGGCTGCACTTGTATCTGAGAACATATTGTTTGCAGAAACTAGTGTCACGGCTCTAGAAATGGACATCACTCAAGCTCTCGGTGCTGAGTTCCTCTACACCTTCGCGCTTGTCTTTGTTATCCTCAATGTCGCTACTAGTGAGGCAACCGAAGGTAATGGATACTATGGGGCTGCGATCGCCTTGGTTGTACTTGCTGGAGCACTGACCGTTGGTGGAATCTCTGGTGGGTCCTTCAATCCGGCTGTAACCGGTGCTTTATTCGTATCAGGAGTCGTCGAGGTTGCCGATTTGTGGATACATCTAGTGCCACAATTCATTGCAGGAATATTGGCAGTTCAGGCATTCAAAGCGACCCAATAATTAGCTTAGATTAACCCGAAAGTATCATCCAGATAATATATCAAGATTCCAAGCGGAATCGCATAAAATAAGAAATTCAATATGAATTGTATAGGCCTAGGTAAATCCTTGAAGTTATTGAACATGTAATCCAACAATGCCGGAATTATCTCTTGTATTGGCACATATATCACATATTCCTACGGAACTTTCCACCTGTCTCAAACAAGGCCTGAGTCACTTGACCCACGGAACAATATTCCACGATATCCATCATTACTTCGAAGAGATTCCCACCATCTCTTGCGACCTGTTTTAGTCTAGCAAGACCTTCCTCGGCTTTCTCCTTCTTTTCTTCTTTGAAGGCTTCATTCCGCTCGATTACCATCCTCTTTTCGCCTTCATCGGAACGAGTGACATCCATGTCGAAAGAGTCAGCTTCATCCGCTGAAAGGCTAGCAGCATCTGGATTAGTGAAAGTATTAACTCCAATTATTGGTAATTCACCAGAATGCTTCCTGTGCTCATAGACCATCGATTCGTCTTGGATTCTGTTACGCTGATAATTGACTTCCAAGGAACCTAAGACACCACCACGTCGGTGCATCTCTTCAAAGATTCTCAGAATTTCTTCCTCGACTTTTTCGGTTAACCAAGTGGAGAGGTGAGAACCTTGCATTGGATTCTCGTTGGCCAGCAATCCATATTCCTTGGATAGAATCATTTGGATTGCGATTGAATCCCTAACAGTCTCTTCAGTCGGGGTTCCAAAGGCCTCATCACGTGAGTTTGTATGTAGGGAGTTGGCATTATCCGCTAGAGCATAGAGTGCCTGTAGTGTGGTCCTGTAATCATTGAAGGTAAACTCCTGTGCGTGCAAACTTCTACCACTGGATTGGATATGATATTTCAGTTGCTGACCACGATGACCCACTCCGTATATATCGCGCATCGCA
>DAMG01000088.1 GCA_002497025.1 Euryarchaeota archaeon UBA126 | reverse complement strand
TGATCCAATGTTTGGGCTTACAATCCCTGATGGACCCGGCGAGTCACTTATTGATTCTGTGAGCAAAATTGAGGGTATTACTCAAGTCAGAATGCTGCGTCCTTCGATGATGGTTGTAACCACACATATCGAAGGCGGACCAAGGCCAGAAGAATCAGTTGAAACCGTTAATGAGGAAGGGGCTGCAGCGCAGAGAGAACATATCGTAAATCTCAGAGATACTATCTGGTCGCTAAATGGCTCAGAAAATCTGCGCTGGCTATTCATCACAGATGATGATGCCGACTTACAGGCGGATGGTTGGAGAAGGAAATTACTATGGCAATTTTTCTGTAGATTCGATGTGGCAAGAGACTTACATTTCGATGAGAATCGTTCTCGACTTGCTTGGGATGCAACCGCACCGATTCCGAGCAATACAGGCCCTCATCCAGTTAGGCGTTGGCCTGGAGTAACCCTTCATGACACTGAAGTAGAGACTAAGGTTGATGCTTGGATGAAAGAAAATAATCTATGAGGTCGAATTATGGGGGCCAAAGAAATTCTCGAATTCGTCAAAGTTGAGCATACTCTCTTCTCATTACCATTCGTTCTAATCGGTTACATTCACGCTCACAACCAATTCATCGATGAGCTACCAGGCGACTCAAGTTGGATTTCTATAGACATTGTTTGGATTCTAATTGCAGCTGTCGGGGCAAGGGGTCTTGCAATGACTCTGAATCGTATCATTGATCGTGATATTGATGCTCAAAATCCACGTACTGAAAGCCGACATCTAGTAAGTGGATCAATGTCTATGCGAACCGCTTGGAATTTAGGTCTGGCATTCTTGATTATGCTTTTATTCAGTGCCTGGCAACTAAATCAAGTCGCTTTGATGATGGCTTGGTTACCCGTCTTGGCATTCGTAATTTATCCATACACCAAGCGTTACACTTGGGGTTGTCACCTTTGGTTGGGACTCTGCCTTGGTTTGGCTCCTGCAGGCGCTTGGTTGGCGCTTTCGGCTGATGTCCATCGGTGGGATGCAATACTAGATTCGCATTGGTATCCTACCATCTTCTTCATCAGTTTAGGAGTAGCCTTGTGGATTACTGCCTTTGATATCAATTATGCTCGTATGGATGTTGAAAGCGATCGCAAACAAGGAATTCATTCATTCCCAGCGAGATTCTCGGAACAAGCAACTACACGAACATCAGTGCAACTGACTTTACTTTGGTTTGCTTGCTTTGCAATCGCCGACCCGATGGATGAAATTTATTTCCTAGCAGCCGCTGGAATTATGGCGATTGCAAATATCGCTGTTATCGTTACCAGAGAAAGACTTGCAGATTTTCAAACCACTCTATTCCGAGTTTCAATGCTGACCGGTTGGGTCTTGTTGGCAGCAATTATCATACATGAAACAAGCACTGTTGGAACGCAATAAGAGGTTAATTTCAATATCAGAGTTCAATAACTCCCAAGATAAGCACGATATCCCTCAGGTGATGCCAATGTCAGATGTCAGCATGTTCCACCTTCATTCAGAATATGACACGGCTGGGGATCAAGAAGCAGCGATTGATAGACTGATGGAACAAATCGAAGCTGGTCAAGAGCGCTGTGTCTTGATGGGAGTTACCGGTTCTGGGAAGACCTTCGCCATGGCCAATATTATCCAGAGATTAGGCTTACCTACGCTGATTCTATCTCACAATAAGACCCTTGCTAGACAGTTATGGCAAGAAATGAGCGAGCTGTTTCCAGAGAATGCAGTTGAGTATTTCGTTAGTTACTACGACTACTACCAACCTGAGGCTTACCTACCTAATAGAGACTTATACATCGATAAAGAATTGCAAATGAATGAGAGAATCGAACAAGAACGATTCTCGACTGTTGCTAGTCTTGTTACTCGTCCTGATGTAATTACTGTTGGAACTGTTAGCGCAATTTATGGTTTGAATCCTCCAGAAGCATTCCAAGAATCCTATTTACATTTACAGGTTGGAGAAGCGCGAGAACCACAGGATGTCATGCGCGCTTTGGTTGAGATGCAATATCGAAGAACAACCGGAGATATTGCTAGAGGAGATGTCAGACTTCGAGGTGAGGTACTCGATGTCTGGATGCCTAGTCGAGATGATCCAATTAGAATACGATTCGGCTGGGATGGGATAGAAAAAATCACAGTTTGTGAAGCGGTTTCATGGGAGCCGCTGGACGAATTCGAAGAGGCTTGGATTCATCCCAAAGAATTCTACATGACTAGTGAAGAAAGATTCCTTCAAGCGATTGAAGATATCGAGGATGAATTAGATGAACGGGTAAATTTCTATGAACGAAAGGGTCTAGATTTAGAGGCTCATCGAATCGAGCAGAGAACCAAATTCGATTTAGAGATGCTACGCGAAACCGGTTCTTGCAAGGGTGTCGAGAATTACTCGATGCACTTCGATGGCAGGCAACCGGGAGAGCGACCATACTGTTTACTTGATTTCTACCGATATTGCGCCGAGTCATATCATGGTGGTGGGGAGAAATATCTGGTAATCATGGATGAGAGTCACGTTACACTACCACAAGTAGGTGGAATGTTTGGTGGAGATTGGTCGCGAAAAGCCAATTTAGTCGAGTACGGATTCCGACTTCGCAGCGCTCATGATAACCGTCCTCTGAAACTCGCTGAATTCCAAGACTTGATCCCTCAAATGCTCTATGTTAGCGCAACCCCCGGAGAAAGGGAGTTGCGCCATCTCTCAGAAATTTCTGGAAAACCCGTACACGATGGGCTACTACATGCACCGGCTGGGGGTGGAGCGGGAGAAGCAGATGTGCCAAAGAAAATTGCACGCTATCCTATGGAAGAAATTCTTGTTGACTTACCTGAGGTCGTCAGAATGGAGATTCGACCTACTGGATTGCTAGATCCAGGGATAGAAGTAAGACCTACCAAAGGTCAGGTGGACGATTTGCTCAGTGAAATCAACCAATGTGTCGAGAGAAACGAGAGAGTATTGGTAACTGTGATGACAATCAAATTCGCTGAAGAGGTTGCAGAATATTTACTCAAGATGAATGTAAAGGCGCACTATCTTCACTCAGAAATTGATACATTGGAGAGAACTGAAATCATCAAAGCACTAAGACTAGGTCATATCGATGTAATTGTTGGAATCAACCTTCTTCGAGAAGGCCTTGATATTCCAGAGGTTTCACTTGTTGCAATTTTCGATGCAGAACGTGAAGGGTTTCTAAGGAATGAGCGCTCATTACTGCAAACCATTGGTAGAGCAAGTCGAAATGAGAATGGAAAGGTGATTCTCTACGCTGATTCTGTATCTCCTTCGATGGAGGCGGCAATAGGACAAACAAACGCTAGAAGGCGAAGACAAGAAGCATTCAATGAGGAAAATGGAATCATCCCGAAGACCATTCGAAAGGCACTACCTGTAATGGGTGCGGAAGTTGAAGACCTGATGGCTGGAGCCGCAGGAAAAGGAAAGGGTGGCGGGCGAAGATTAGTTGCTCGTAAACCAGGAAAGAAAGGACTGGATGGAATTGTCAAGAAATACGGACTCGGGGCTGGCGCATGGAATTCTACAGATTCCGTTTTAGATAATATCAGTCAGCCTGATTGGGTTGAGGCCGCCCACGAAGCGTTGAGTGAGGATGATATCGAAGATGTATCAATTGATGATAGTGAACGAGCCAACTTGATTGAGCGTCTTGAGAAAGAAATGAAGCAGGCTGCGGCTAGGCTAGACTTTGAACGAGCTGCGGCGCTTCGAGATAGAATTTATCAGATTCAGACCGCAGAATAATGTGATTTCTAACCTGAATCGTTTGGAATTGCCTTAGTTGAATTGAATACGAAAGAGCGAGCCGGGATATTTGTGACGTCCTACTCGCGCGATGACTTCTCGGCTCCAGTCGAGGATTACGACTTCGATTCCGTCGATAGCCCACGCGCTCTAATCGACCAGATGGGGCGAGCTGGTGGCTTCACTGCAACCAAACTCGCACACGCGCGTGATATACTCCGGGATTCAATGGCAAAAACTACTCAGGACGGGGTTTTGAATTGGCTCTCATTCCCTGCCTGCCTTTGCGCAACAGGAACTCGAGGATTTTTCCTTGAGGCCGTAAAGAGGAAGTCGTTCAATGTCATTATCACAACTTGCGGGACCTTAGATCACGATATCGCAAGAACTTACCAAGACTACTTTCATGGAGATTTCAATCTCGACGATATCGCTCTTGGAGAAGAGGGCCTAAATCGCCTAGGTAATGTAATCGTGCCGAACGAATGTTATGGAGAGATTCTTGAAAGGGTTGTGCTACCCTGGCTAGATGAAATCGAAGAAGAAAGGTCTGCGCTTAATGCGGACAATCCATGGTTAGGGTTTGGATCTGTGGAACTATGCTGGGCTATGGGTGACCGAATAGAAGACGAAACTTCTCTTCTTCATTGGATTGCAAAACATCGCATACCGATGGTTATACCTGGACTTTCGGATGGATCAATCGGTGCTCAATTATTCATGCATCGACAAAAGAATCCAAACTTCATGGTTGATTTCCTCGCTGACGAACAAATACTCTCAGACCTAACCTGGACTGCGGAGGAATCTCATGCATTGATGGTTGGCGGAGGAATTTCGAAGCACCACGTAATATGGTGGAATCAGTATCGTGATGGTCTAGATTCTGCTGTTGGAATTACAACCGCTCCCGAACACGATGGGTCACTCTCAGGAGCTCGATTAAAGGAAGCGATTTCTTGGGGAAAGGTTCGACCTGAGGCACCACATGTCGTAGTTGAAGGAGACGCGAGTCTATTGCTTCCATTGTTGGGCGCCGACTTGTTCACATGATTACAATCTTCGGCGTTTTCAACTATCCATTCTGAGTGGCTTAGTCCTGCATAAGACGGGATATTGCTTAAGAGGCGTCTGCGTTGCGCCGTGCTTCATGTCCGTAGAGGCAATGATGCAGAACATGATTGATGAATTGACCGACGCTATGAAAGATGCTGCAAAGCACGACAAGGGTGTCAACGCAGCTGGAACCAGAGTCCGCAAGACAATGCAGAGCATTAAGTCTGCAGCTCAAGACGTAAGGAAGCAAGTCCAAGCAGACCGCTCCTGAACATTAGATTACGATCTATTGTTTTCATTCGCCCTGCGAGTGAGCGAACAATTCCATCAACCCCACGCGCATAGCAGTTAGAGGCCTCCATCCCTCTTCTCGACCTGCGGCTAGCATTGCATCGTGTAATGGAGCGAGGTTTGGTCGAGAAATTTCACCCTCGAATTGTTGTGAGGCTGGACTAGGGACATTGGTAAGAGATTCGACTGTATGAGTTAGATACAGTGAGTCAGTATATCTCCTCCATAGCAATTTCATTTCGTCCAAAACTGCATCTGAACTCCAAGCACGACGACCTGCTAAATCAATCACTCCGACTGCGATATCTGCCTCAGTCAATGAAATCTGGGTGATTGCGTCTGTAGCGTCACGGACGTGTACCCAATGGCGGGCTTCGACATCTTCTGGAGGATTACCCTCTGAACCATCTTTTACCCAATCTACCCAATCTGATAGAATTTTACTACCCCAACCATTGACTTGCTGGGGTACAAGGATGTCATGAACTCGAAAAATAAGTTTAGCATTGGGATTCTTTTCCTTGGCTGGAATGACTGCAATATCAATTTCGGATGTTGTTAGAGAAGTTCTTCCTACAGCGATTATCAAGTCTGCGTCTTCTATATTCTGAGAAAAAGTTGCACCTGCTCGTTCTAGTCGGTCTGCAATTGCTAGATACACCGCATCTTGCTCTCCGAGAAGGTGGACCACCTTTGTCATCAAAGTCAACGGGAAGGTTTGCCCTCATGGTTGTGATGGCTAGAAATTCAAGCTGTTGTAACCGCTGCCTGCTCTTTTGCAATAAAGTGGTCGAGACAATTACGGACAATTGCTACAATCATATCAATTTCCGGACTTGATAAACCGAAATGAGGGGTGAAGCGGAGAGCGTTTTGGCCTCCATGGATTACTCCCAAACCCTGTTCTCGACACCATTCTTCGATTCCTCCGAAGCCTACCACAGGGAATCTATCTGGATCTAGTTCAGCACAAAGCAACAAACCAGAACCCTGGACTAAAGTGATACATTCTGGATAATCCGCCTGTAATTCTCGTAATTTCGAAAGGAACTCTTCACCAGAACTACGAATATTCTGACGCATTTCTGGGGTAATTCGATTCAAAACCGCGACTGCAGTCTCAAGAGCACGTGGATTGGTTGTCATAGTGTTTCCATAAATTCCAACAACATACAATTCAGCAGCTCGCTCACTCAATCCTAGAACTGAGAGAGGATATTGACCTGCGTTGAGTGCTTTTGACCAGGTCTCTAAATCTGGCACCTCTGCATCTTGGAACCCTTCGTAATCGACTACAGATAGACAACCCTGGCCCCTCAAACCGGCTTGGATTGAGTCGACTAGCAGTAATGAGCCGTGTTCTTTAGTCAATCTTCGAGATTCATCATAGAACTCCCGGGTTATGCATTGACCAGGACTACCTTCGCCTTGAATTGGCTCCATTGCCATCATTTCGATGAAGAATCCCTCTGCATCAGCACGGGCAAAGGCGGCCTGAAGGTCAGCAACATCATTTGGCTCTACGATAATTACGTTATCATCTCTAAATGTTGCTAGATTATTCCTATACCCGTCCTTGCAGGAGTCGGAAATTATTGCTGGTCGCTGAGTACGTCCATGGAATGCCTGTCTGAGTGCTATCAATTTGATTGGCTTACCCTCATGACGACCGCCTTTTCCAGTCATCTCATTAGCATTAACATCAGCGATTCTCATTCCAATCGTGACGGATTCAGAACCACTGTTTAGACATACGAAGCGGGAAAATGGACAACTCCCTCTTGTGTGTCCAACTTCCTTTCTAAGTGCGTCAGCCAATCTTTTCTGGCTAAATGATGCAGTCATTACATTGGCCATAACCCAATTATTACTCATGGCATCGATTATTTTGTCAGGGCCATGTCCAGCCCCAAGCATACCATACCCGCCATTGTCGTGAATTACTCTACCGTGGGATGTGATTATCCAGGGACCTCTAGCCGCGATTGGGATGTAAGGATTCACTGTCTCTGGCTTGTAGAAGTTGACGTAATCCTCCTGAAGTTTGGTAATGAGATCAGATTCTTCCAACATCATCGTTGCTACACCTACTTCTTCCCTCAGGACAGAATGATTGTCATGAGCTTCGGAAATTGCTCTAATTAAGTCGGAATCACTGTTGCAAAACTCTTGCACCACTGAATCGTCCAAACCCACTGTCCGAACGTTTCCAGAATTTGCTCGGATATCTGCGAGTAGGTCGAATGCTCCAGTCATCAATACGCCAACGAGCACCCACTCATCAACATTCTCGATAAAATCGTCATGAGAACTCAGAATCTATAGATTCTGTCCGTATCTAGATTTGATTTGATTTCTGGCGGATTTTTTCTTCAGAATTGTGCTATCTTCAAGTTCTGATAATCATACAAAAAATCAAACACACTTTAATTTTCCAATTGAAATTTTCATATTAGAGTGAAATTTTCAATTACATTATCAGTCTTAATTAACAGATAGTATAAGTGCTAATCCGCAAAAGGAAGCCTAGGGACAAGCACGGGGGATGCACTAGCCCAACTGAAAAAAGAGGAAAGAAAATGAGTGAAGATTACCGCATTCAAGAATTACTGAAGAGAGAAGTTTACGTCGGAGATACACTAGTTGGTGTAATTACTGGAGAGAGATCTCACCCGCGAGATGAATTTGTCAAATCAATGCGACTTGAAGTCGTAGATGACGTTGCAGGCGAGTACATGAGAAAGCCAGCTGAACATGCACCATTGTCGAAAGAGTTGGTACATAGCATAAGACCAGATGGAGGTGTAAAGCTCTCGAAGTCAATGAGAGAATTACAACGTAGGTGGCGAAATACGATCCGAATTGACGAGGAGCTTTGGGCACCTGATGAATTGCTTGACCGCGCTGTAATGGACAACGATGGAGTTGACATTGGTAATGTTGCAGGTTTTGTCAAAGTTAAACGAACATATCGTGGAGTTGTAGTGAATACACACGCTATCTTGCAAAGGAAGTTTGGATTGCCAGGGCAACTGATCATACCTGTCAAACAATTAGCTAGAACTACCGCCTTCTTGGATGAGTTGATTCTACGCTGTACTGTCAAAAGATTGGTCACTTTACCCAGTTATCTGCAACTAAATGGCGATTCTGAGTGAAAGATTACTCAATACACTTCCATCAGGGAGGTTGAATTGGTGGGCATGGCAGGATTTGAACCTGCGGCCTCCCGGTTATCAGCCGGGTGCTCCAGCCAAGCTAAGCTACACGCCCTTGAGCAAACTTGCGAGAAGCATACCCATTTTGAAGATGCCCATCTGGGTTTATTGCTGGTGATTGGCAATCGGAGAAGTCATCAAGGACTCGCTACTCCCGCAGTTCACTCATGCCGGTTGTGAGTGGTTCCTCAGGCCGAGCGATTGCAGAGGCTTTGGCCCCGTTATTGGACATGGAGCATGTCGAATTAATCAGTCGAAGATTTCCCGATGGAGAGGGTTATGTTAGAGTACCATCTAAATCCATAGATTCGGTACGTAGCGAGCCTGTTGTATTAGTATCAAACACCTATCCTGACTCAGGTGTGCTTGAAACTATTCTGCTGTTGGAAGCTATCGCTTCTGTAAGAGCCGGAGACCTTTCAAATTACAAGAATGAGGAACCACAAAGTCTCCCCGATGTTGGTCCTGGCGTCTTTTTGGCGATACCATACTTTGGATACTCCCGACAAGACAAGAGATTCTCCCCTGGTGAGCCTGTAAGCGCGCGGGTAATTGGAGAGATGTTAGCACGCTGTTGTGATGGAATCGCTATTCTTGACCTTCATGCGCCTGCAATTCTAGAAGACCTATCCGTGCCTGTTGAATTTGTTAGCGCAATGCCAGAGATTGCCTCTAGACTATCTAATGAAGTCAATCCGGATTTCATCCTGAGCCCGGACAAGGGGGCTATAGATCGAGCGAACGAAGTGGCGACAATTGGCGGATGGGATTTCAGTTATCTTGAGAAGACTAGAATTGACGCCCATACAATCGAACATACGCCAAAGGATCTTGATGTCCAGGGTAAGATAGTTGCTATTGTTGATGATATGATTAGCACTGGTGGTACGATTTGCCGAGCTAGTGATGCCCTTCACAGACAAGGAGCCACAGAAGTTCATGCCGCCTGTACCCACGGTTTATTCACTGCTGGTGCTATTTCTCGCCTCTCTAATCACGTAGATGGAGTTCACAGTACAGATTCCTTGCCCAACCCAAGGGCAGTGGTAAGTTCAGCTCCTGCTCTGGCTCGTGGTCTCAAGAATCTCATGGGATAAGTATGGATTTCTTTGAAGGAAGAATTTCATCTTCAGGTTTCGCCAGCGGTGACCGAATTGTCATTGGAGATTGGAAGGAATCCCCACTTGGTTCGTTCACAAATGTGATGTGGGCCAAACCAGATGGCACCCGGGTACTACTTACTCCAACTCAGGAGCATGCTGATTACGTATCGTCTTTGTACAACTTTGAAGAAGTCCACATAGTGCCTATAGAAGTAAAGCATCTAACAAGAGGAATCGATATCATTGCTCCACCATTGAATGTTTCTTTACGATGGAATAGGGGGGTAGGACTACCTATACCAAGACCAAGATGGTTCATCTCCACAGTGGAGCAATGGGTAGCAAAAGTATTCTTTGGAACCAGTACACATGGATTGACCTGTAATGGATTAAGGGAATGGTACTGTATCTATTCTCTTTCAAAGATTAAACATGCCTCTGCGTCATGTGAGGGGGTAGATTTGGGAGATTCCTCAAATTTCGAAATTAACGCATGTTTTGGGTTTAGTGAACCTCCGAAAAAACCGTCATCTGTTCGTTTGCGTTCAATTATTGAGAGCACCTAACCATTACCGAAGGTAATACGCTGCGTTTATATGAGTCACGCCGTGCGCCGGACTACCCCACATGAGGAGTGAATCCAATGAGTGTACACATAGCATATGAGACCCCACAAGACGTTCAAGAGCAAGTCTACGAGATGGTAAAGGCCCTAGGAAAAGACGGACGTGGCGCACTAAAGAGAGGCGCTAACGAAGTGACCAAGGCTGCCGAGCGTGGAACAGCGCAGATGGTAGTTATGGCAGAAAATGTAAATCCTGGTGAACTTCTAGCACATATTCCGATGATTTGTAAAGAAAAGGAAATTCCATTCATCTACGTAGAAGACCAAGCATACCTAGCGGAGGCAGCAGGAATGCCAACAGGCACGCGTACCGCTGCAATCGCAGTCATGGATGTTAGCAAGGATGGCGCTGATCGCTTCAACGAAGTCAAGGGACACTTCGAGACTCTGTCGGCCTGAAGTCGCTGAATCGGTAAAAACGGAGGAAGTGAAATGGCAGAAGTCGATGCATGGCCCGCAGAGGTCGTAGAAATCGTAGGTCGCACCGGTATGACTGGTGAGGCGACGCAAGTCAAGGTACGCGTAAACGACGCACCTAACCCACGCGACGTTGGTCGTATTATCACTCGAAACGTAGTCGGGCCAGTAAGGATCGGCGATATTCTGATGCTGAAGGATACAGGACGTGAGGCACGACGCCTGAACGCTCGATGAGGTGATTGAAATGCCAGAGCGAAGAGTCTGTAATTTCACCCATGAAGAAATTGAACCGGGTACAGGTATGATGTTCATCAAGCGCGATGGTACTGTCTTTTGGTTCAAGGATAGTAAGGCGCGCAAGAATCACTTGAAGCTGAAGCGTAATCCGCGCCGATTAAAGTGGACCCGAAGATTCGAAAAGGGCGGAATCAAGTAAATACTGCCCTTGATGTAGAATTCTTAACCGCCTACATCAAGTAGTATGGTTTTCCGCTTCAGAATATGGCAGAAGGCACAGTGAAGTGGTTCAACGCAATTAAGGGATATGGATTCATAGAGCAAGAAGATGGAGAGGACCTCTTTGTCCACAAAAGTCAGGTGGAAGGAGAAATCAATGACGGTGACACTGTCGAATATGAAATCGGTGAAGGACCCAAAGGACCTAACGCCGTCAACGTGAAGAAAACTGCTTAATTTTCAGATTGTTTGGTTTGTCCAATCAGTACATGCAGTGTGTGTACACTTTGGTGGATCAAAGAGAATCTTTTCACTAGGGTCAATCAAATCTAGCAGAAGATTCGATCCGGCTCCCTCTTGAATGGTTACAACAGAACTAGTAGACGCCGGAAGATAATCCTCTCCGGTGCTGGCTAGACTGAGTTTAATCGTGTGGCCAGCAGAGATTTGAGCATCCAAGGAGAAGAATTCCATCTTGGCGTTAATAGTCTCAATTAGTGGCAACCATGTTTGCTCTTCGATACCACCTTCGTGATAGCGTAAGTCCATGATTGCATGGCCTATGTGAATGCAAGAGCCATTCTCATTACAGTCTTCTAGTAATGCGTAAATCTGCCCTCCAACAGTTGCCGTAGTTACATCGATATGGAGTCTTGGAAGTCCAGCAATCCAGATGTCTTCTTCCAAAGGTTCGGTCTCATAGACAGGTCCTGTGGCTCCATTTGGAAGAATCGTAGTGGTTCCTGCGACATTCATCAGAGCCCCGCCTAGGTCGAGACCTAGGGTTGCCATTCCTTCTGGCGGATAACGGTCTTCTAGACGCCACTGCCCTTGGTTAGTTTGAATCTCAACCCATAGACCTGGTTTCTCCCCCTTATCTAGAAGATAGTAATCGAACCACTCGAGTAGATCTTGCATCCAATCGAAGCGAGTCATCTGAGGATAGCCTTCGCGACCTCGCCCTTCTCCCGATCTATCGAAGTGGTAATCTGGCCGGTCGGGATAATCATGATCCCATTGTCCAAACAGCCCCTTGGCTTCTATTCCTGCATCTTTGAGCTGATTGATTACCGGGACTGCCATGTGTGGGTCAACATTCCAGTCATGCATACCTTGGATTAGGTAGACTGAGCCCTCGTAATTGGCTAATACTCGGTCAAGGAAATATCGTTCCTTCCAGTATGTTCCTGCTGCTTCACCACCCCACATCCAAGCCGCCACGCCTGTTCCTGGACCGATGATATAATCTGGACACATGTTACCGATATCTTCTGAATCTCCGTCTATTCCATACGAGCCATATACTCCGTTGTGCATTATTGGAGCTCGGGCTTCGGAGGAACCATTCTTCCACATCAACTCCATTACACCAATGAGCCCTGAGATTGGAACAATTGTCGCAAGGTGTTCATTACCGAACGTTGCTGCTTGCCAGGGGGTTGAGCCGTCGTAAGACTTCCCGATCATGGCAACACGGCCATTCGACCAGTCCTGAGTTCCGAGCCATGTCACTGCTGCGTCAACTCCTAGTTGCTCAGCATTACCCATCAAATCCATACAGTGATTTGACCGGCCAGTACCCATCACTGAAACTTGAGCAAAGGCGTATCCGTGTGGTAAGATTTGATCAATAATCATGCTACCAAGCCATGTTCCGGGCTGTTCAACCGGCCCTGTTTGAACTGAGGCTTCATCAAAATACGGACCGAATTCTGCGATTACGGGTACTTTGGTCCCTTCCTCCACATCCGGAAGCCAAAGCCCGAGACTAACTTTACCGTTCGGAGCAGCACCCCCTTCGGAGAGTGGTAAGTCGAATTCAACAAAATGATGGCTGGAATTCCATTCATTATCGGTCTCCTTCAGAGTGTATGGGCCGAACTCCATAACGAAGGAATATGGTTGGTCTGTGATGTATGGCCACTCACTTCGTTCCCAAACCGGAACTCTTTCGTAAATTCCAAGTTCTTGCTTAACCTCGTCGACAATTTCATCGAAAATTACAGATTGGAGTATAACTGCTAACAAAATCCCAACGATTGCTACCGCACCAACGGCTAGAGCTAATCCGCGCTTGTCGATTCCGGTTGAATCAAGCAATTCCGCTATGACTTCCCCTACAGGGGGTATTTCGCTAGAAGGAATTTCAGGAGAGTCATCTTCTAGGACTAATTCCGCTTCAAGAACAGGGGGTTTTACTGCCGCTTGCCCCACGTGCACATGGCCCTCTGGGCCATGGTCATGGTCACAGCATTCCTCGCCCATCTGAACTTGCGATATGCAAACCCCTCTTGAGTTAGTCTATCCACTGTCTAAATTTTCCAAACGAGTTTGATTGAAAAAGGAGGGGAGGGTCGCCCGCACCATGGGAATGCAGACGACGTTCGTAATGGTAAAGCCTGATGGAGTACAAAGAGGCCTAGTTGGGAATATCATCCAGCGCTTCGAAAACAAGGGACTGCGGCTTGTTGGTCTACGCCAAATAACCCCTTCTTTGGAACTTGCTGAGAGTCATTATGCTGTTCACTCCGAGCGCCCATTTTACTCCGGTTTGATTGAATTTATCACATCCGGCCCGGTAGTCGCTATGGCTTGGGCGGGTGTCGATGCAATTTCAGTGGCCAGAAACATCATCGGACCAACCAATGGGCGCGAAGCGGCACCAGGAACTATTCGTGGAGACTTCGCAATGGATATTGGTCACAACATAATCCACGGGTCAGACGGAGAGGATACCGCTGCATTCGAATTGGGGCTATGGTTCCCAGATGGCGTCATTGAGTGGACTCGTGATGCAGAGAGCCAAATTTACGAGTGATACTACTACTTGACTGAGGATTGAGCATGAGGTGTTTGAAATGTCCGGACGCCGCCAACCAATAGTCTCTGTTTTAGGACACGTAGATCACGGTAAAACCTCGCTTCTAGACCACATTAGGGGACTGGGGTCCGGTCGACAAGCCAGCGTAATGGATCGTGAGGCTGGTGGTATAACTCAACACATTGGTGCAACAGAAGTTCCAGCAGACCTACTAAACGAATTGTGTGCTCCTCTTCTTGGAGGCAAGTCGTTTGATTCCCCTGGCTTACTTTTCATCGATACGCCAGGACACCATTCATTCTCCACGCTTCGCTCGCGCGGTGGTGCGTTAGCAGATATTGCAATCTTAATGGTAGACGTGATGGAAGGTGTTCGGCCGCAAACTATTGAATCGATACGTATCTTAAAACAAGCAAAGACACCTTTCGTAATCGCGGCCAACAAAGTCGACCGAATCCATGGTTGGGATTCGGTTCACGGACGCTCGATGGCCGAAGCGGTTAGAGACCAAACGAAGGATTCTCAAGCCTTGTTTGAGCAAAGATACTGGGACTTGGTGGGTAAGTTTGCGGAACATGGATTCAACATAGAAATGTACTCAAAAGTTCAGGATTTCACACAAGAAATCGCTCTTGTCCCAATTTCGGCCCGTGAAGGAGAAGGGATCCAAGATCTATTAGCTGTTGTAATCGGCCTTGCTGAGAGATATTTGGAAGACAAATTAACCGATATCGAAGGTGCTGGTGAAGGCACCGTTCTAGAAATGAAAGAAGAGAGGGGGCTTGGAAAGACATTGGATGTAATTCTGTATCGTGGCTCAGTCAAAAAAGGAGACGAAATTGTTCTCGTTACGGAGGAGGGTGGAGCCTCTACACACGTACGTGGAATGTTTGCACCACGTGGTATGTCGGAAATGCGAGATGCAGGTAATCGCTGGGACGATACCGAAGCAGCACATGCTGCTTCTGGTCTGAAAATCTCAGCTCCTAGTTTGGATGGCGTTCTCGCAGGAACTACCCTTAGGGTCGTATCAAACGACACTGAGCGCGAAGAAGCGCTAGCGCTTGCTGATGCAGAGGCCAATTTATCGGTCGAATTGGACGAGGAAGGCGTGACTATCAAGGCCGATACCGTTGGTGGATTAGAGGCTCTAGCTAAGGAACTTCGAGCGGTCGAGGTTCCGATACGACATGCAAGCATCGGTAAGGTGAACCGACGAGATGTTAGAACTGCAGAGAACTCGACTGATCCGCTTCACAGAATCATCCTAGCCTTCGCAACAGAAATTCTACCGGATGCAGAAGAAGATATCGAAAACTCAGAAAATGACGTCAAATTTCTTGGGTCGGACATCATTTATCACATTCTCGAACAGCGAGAAGAATGGGTAGAAAAGCGAACTCGCGAACTAGAAGAAGCAAGTCGGGAACAAGTCGTATATCCAGGTAGAATTCTTTTACTTCCAGACCATACTTTCCGTGTCTCAAAGCCTGCGGTAGTTGGAGTGAGAGTGTTGGCTGGAAGAATCCACGTTGGTCAGCGCTTACTGAAGAATGGCGAGCGAGTTGGACAAATCAAATCCATCCGTTCTGGTCAAGATTCTATGAAGGAAGCAAGGCAGGGTGCGGAGGTCGCCGTTGCAATAGATGGAGTCACCGTAGGGAGGCAAATCGAAGAGGAAGATGTGCTATTGGTTGACATTCCTGAATCTCACGCAAAGAAGCTAAGAAAGATGGGCTTAACAAGTGCAGAATTAGAAGTGCTAGAGGAATTAACTACGATTCACCGCAAGGATTCGCATTTCTGGGGCCGATAGGGCCTTTGAATCACCAGGCGTTCATAGACACCCAACGCTTTAGTATCTAAAATCGGGCAGGATGGTTATTGAGGTGTCTCAGATGACAATGGCTGCAAGTGATCCTAAGTCCCGAGAACTTATCCAAACCGTATCCCAGATCTCCAATGGTCTGATGGGAGAAGTGGCGAAAGTTATCATTGGAAAGCAAGAAAATTTGCGAAGAGTAGCCATTGGAATTCTTTCAAATGCAAACATGCTAATCGAAGATTATCCGGGTCTTGCAAAGACTCTGATGGCAAACACGTTTGCAACATCACTTGGATGTAAGTTCAAGCGTGTTCAATTTACTCCAGATTTGCTACCTGCAGACATCATGGGGACATACATGTATGACCAACAGGCTGGAGAGTTCAAACTTCGCCCTGGTCCGCTATTCACCAATGTTCTACTCGCTGACGAAATTAACCGTGCTCCTCCAAAGACTCAGGCTGCTCTGCTAGAGGCTATGGAAGAAAAGCAGGTTACTATCGAGGGTATTACACACAAATTACCCGCACCCTTCATTACAATGGCTACACAAAACCCAATTGAGCAAGAAGGAACATATCCGCTACCTGAGGCGCAAATGGACCGATTCATGATGAAGATGTCAATGGGTTACCCAGACCGTCAAGAAGAGAAATCAATTCTCCAGCGCAGGAAGCTTCGAGGAAAAGACGACTATGACATTGAACCAATCACATCTCCAAAGAAGGTCGTTGCAATGCAAAAGGCCCTTGAAACCGTTCATGTCGATACTGCAATTCTTTCCTACATTGTAGAATTGGTCCATCGTACTCGTGAGGATCACCGTGTGATTACTGGCGCTTCACCGCGTGCTAGTCAATCTCTATTCAAGACTGCCCGCGCCAGTGCTGCAATCGACGGCCGAGACTATGTAATTCCAGACGATATCAAGGCTGTTGCACTTCAAGTGGTTAGCCACAGAATCGTTCTCAAGCCTGAATCGAAGATTCGTGGTGTAACGGGACAGCACATCATGAGGAAGATTCTCTCAGAAGTACCAGTTCCTGTAATCCAGTAATCG
>DAMG01000060.1 GCA_002497025.1 Euryarchaeota archaeon UBA126 | reverse complement strand
ACATCCATTGGATTAAATTCCATTAGCATTCTATAACTCGAAAGTGACGAGGTTGCCTTTGATTCATAACCACCATCACGATATCTAACATCCATCGTCGCATGACCTAGCCGTAGACCGGATTCTCCATCTTTCATAGTGACAAACAATTGGCCACCATTACACAATCCAGTACTAACGTCAATGTGTAGAGTGGGAAGGCCTGAGATATGTATAGGAGAATCTCCCGGAGTCGCGAACGTTTGTACGAATCCTCCCGAAGTCGAAGAAACCCATTCTACTACCGGACGTTCAAAATTCCAAATCTCACCATAGGCATCTTCAGGTGGCCATGTTTCTTCGATATGCCAGCGTCCGTCATTTCGTTGCATTTGCACATATGACTCAGGTTCATCTCCAATCCCCTTCAGGTAATATTCGAACCATGGGAATAACTCAACAGCCCAATCAAAACGCGTCATATTTGGATAGGCCTCTGCCCCGTATCCACTCGTGACTTCTGAATGTCTATCCGGTTGGTCGGGGTAATTGTGCGCCCACTGACCTGCGATTGTTCGAACGTTGATACCCTGCTGACGAAGCAATTCATGGGTTGGGAAAGCATGGTACGGATCGACGTTCCAATCCTGCATTCCCCAAACGATGTAGACGCTACCATTGTAATTATCAAGAACATCCTGCAAATGATATCTTTCATCCCAATAATCATTCCACTGGTCACCACCAAAACCTGCTCCTAGCCACGTTGTAAAGGGACTAACTGGTCCAATTGCGTCGTCACTGCACATGCGCATATCATCCTCCGTCGCGTCTGCTGTTGCACCTTCGTAAAGGACATCATACAACATGGCTCGAGCTTCAGAGGAACCATTGCGATAGAACATCTGCTGAACTCCAATCGAGCCAGATATTGGAACGATAGTCTTGAGATGCGGAGATGGATTTTGAGCGGCTTCCCAATTAGTGGTTCCCGCATAGGACTTCCCCATCAATCCGACATTTCCATTTGACCAATTCTGTTCGCCTAGCCAATGAACTGCTGCTTGAATTCCTATTTGTTCACCCAATCCTTTGACGTCTTGGCAATGTGTCGATTTCCCAGTTCCGAAAGTTGAGACTTGAGCTAAGGCGTAGCCATGAGGTACGAATTGTTCTAACACCCAAGCACCGACTCCTGCGTCAGGAATTGTATTCGGGTTCGAGTCGTCACCTGCTACACCTTCTCCTCCAAAGTCGTAGTATGGATGGATAGTCGCAATTACTGGGACTTTAGTTCCAGGTTCTACATCTGGCATCCACAATGCGATGTGCATTAGAGCTGGTCCAGGATACCCTACATCTTGTTCACTGAGTGGTAGATCGACTTCGACAAAGTGTTCAGTAGGACCACTCCAAGTATAGGGGCCTACTTCTGGTAATTGGCTACGCAAGCCAGTCATATTGAGATCCATTTTGTAGCGTTGATCGACGGGTGTATTCCACCAGTCTTCATCTCCTTCTCCGGCGATAGAAGGTCCTGCTGCAGTCCAAAGTATGGACAAAATTAGCATCAAAACGAGAGCGACAACTGCAACTCCTCCACCGAGAAGGTAGCGTGAATCTAATTTCTCAAGTCTTCTAGAGAAATCGAAACTACTTCCGACAGAGTCTTCGATTATAGTGGCCTCCAAGACATCCTCACTGGAGTGATCATGGCCACAGCACTCCTCGCCCATCAGATTACCGACTTGGGTCTAGCAAATGAGACTGATGCTTCTCCGAAGCATCACGCGCGAGGGCTGAAATGCAAATCCAGCACCAAATGATCCCAATGGGGGGCATAGGATTTTACCCGAACTCTAGAAGTTTCTGAAATTGAAAAATCGTGTGTTATGTTTGATAATTTTGTGATAATTTCATCGACCCAAGATTGATGATCTGAAGCAGGTGCTACACCATGGATGTGAAGAAAACCACCATCGTTCTTAAGACAGTTAATTGCCAACTCAAATCCACCTTCTGCGGTCGGTAATAATCCTAGAATTACTCTATCTGCTTGGCCTGATAAATGTGGCGCAGTCATTCGGTTATCGTCTTCATAGATAGTACATCTATGAACCACATTGTTTTGTTCTAATGACCACTTTAGTGCCTTTATCGCATTTGGGTTCCACTCGCAACAATGAACATGGTTTACTTGGGATTTTACTAGCATTGGAAGTGTGTAATATCCAATCCCCGAGAAAAGGTCGACAACGTTTTCTCCGTTCCTTCCAACCTCTCCCATTCTACGACGCTCATTGACGTTACCTGCGGAGAACATACACTGAGTGAAATTGTATCCATAATCAATTCCATTTTCTCTTCGGATTACCCAATCATCTTCACCGTAAAGGAGTTCGACGCTGGATTCGCGCCTCTCTCCTACAATTTCACCAATTTTACCGACGCGATTTACCTTCAAAGCAGATGCAATCGCAGACCATAATTCGGGACCATATATCTGATTCCAACCTTCCTCTGTGAAAGCGTTACGGGGTAATAATACAACATCTGCAAATTTTTCCCATCGTTTTGGAAGGGACTCCAACAAAGAAGGATCAGCTCCGTTCTGCTGAATCAATTGGCCGACGATTTGACGTAGTCGGTCGTGCGGGTCCTGTCCATGCATCGCTTCTCTGACGATGCATTCCGGATTCAGACTTATGGTATATGGCCGCCCATACGCGCGGCATGAGCCGCGCGGCAGTCACATTGGTCATCCTGTTGATGATGCAAACTGTAGCCGCCGCTCCACCACCTGGAGACTCTGAGGTAGTCAACGATATCTGTTCAACGTGGAACAGCCAAAACGGAATATGTGACGACTACGATTCTAATTTAGATGCAACATTTACTGAAGAATGGATTGAAGGACAGGTTCGGATGGTTATGGAAACTGCTTCTACTATCGAGATGAGTATTGAATTTGGGATCCATGAGCTACCGAGAGATGAATTGGGGCTTCTTGATATTGACCTAGAAGGAGATAGTAATCCCTCTGACGGGATTCCAGCAGATTACATCAGAAACTACCGTGATTTAGCAAGAGACGGCTCGTCTGTGGAAGATAAGATGATAGATTATGTAGAGCAATTGATCCAAGAAATTGTTGATGAAAATTTTCCAGGTGCTACCATTGGTCCAATTCAACCAACATCAGAGATTGCATTCTTCTCACGTCAAGAAGCAGTTTGTACTATGAATCCTGATATCGACTCAGTAGATGAGGAATTAGATAGAGTAAACGACCCATTCTATCCTCCCATTTGTTTACGTTCTGAGTTATCGTTAATCATCGACCCAACAAATATCGGAATGGACCCGAATACCGGAGATGTAGATAGAATGATGGAGGGATTAATGGTAATGGGAGGCGAGGTAATTTCGAATTTTACAACCCTCGCCTCTTCAGGACATTATCTCGAATACGTGATGATTCCTCCTTCATTTGCTACAGTTTCTTCAGTTAATTCTCCAGCAGAAATTTTTCAACTCGACCAAAGCGAACAAGCGGAGACAGGAGCAAGGGTTTCCATCAATAATCTTGCAGGTTCGTCTTTTTCAGCGCCCACTTTGGTCAACTTGGTCGCAACCCTCGATAGTGGGGTTTCCCCTCCCGACTGGCAAAATGAAGCCGGGCCATCTTTACGATTGGAGGTATATGTAGATCTTAGAGATAGGATGAATAGCCGTATTTATCTGAATATTTATGTTCACCATCTTAATGCTGATGTTCTTGCTGATTGGGGACTCAATCTCGAAAGTTCAACAATTAAACTAGACTCAGTCACCTCTGATGGAATAAGAATGTTTGACTCCGAATTGGATGTTGACGTTTATGACATGTTGACTTCTTTTCCTATAGAATCTCTTTCTGAAACATTTACAGAATATCTCGGGGTAGATGTTTTATTCCAAACTCCATTTTTTTCCACTGCACATGATTCAGGTGGATTAGATTTCATTCACCAACCCGGTTCCACCTGTCAAGAAAATCTGGCTTACAGATATTGTTTGGGAAATTCTGGAGCAATGGCAAGTACCTATCCTGTAATTTTACAGACTGGTACAGTTCCGTCTGAAATGCAGGTATCAAAAATCGTCAACCAGTTTATTCAACATGCTGAGGGAGATATTTCAAGCCTAGATTTATCCATATTAACTGATGAAGATTTGGCTTCAATAATGAGTGTATTGGAATTAGAATTAGAGGTAGACCTCTCTTTCCTTAATGAGGGGTTACCAGAAAATTTTCCCTCCACAGATACTAGCATGTACGTGCTTTTACCCGAATGGTTAGATCTGGATGGATCAGATACAGACATCTTAGAATTTCATTCTAATTCTACTGCAAATGAAAACCTGGGTATACGTGGCTCTAGATCCTATGATTGGAAGCAGGCAATTTGTCTAGAGAATGGCCGAGGAGGGGCGGGAGACCCTACAGAATGTACCGATGATAGTGAAGATTTGATTTGTAGTTCGACACAGGAAACCTGTGTTTCCATGGATGTAGAAATGGAAATTGAGAGACTGGCAGTTAGAGAAACGCAGGCAGCTGTAGAGTTTGAATTTACAGCAGATATCACCCTTGAAATATATCGACTAGGAATAAATCTAGTTGACGAGGAAAACATGGAGATTAGCCCCATTCCTGCAGATATAATACGTAGAGTAATTGCAATTGGAGACAGAAAACCAGGGGGTTTATTGTCGGGTTCAGAACAACAAGCAATGATCCCATTATCCAGTGGAGATTACAATTTTGAGGTTTCAAATTCAGGGCTAATTGGTTTATCTAATGCACTAATGGATGAGGTCGAGATAGCATTCGACGAATTAGAAAAAATAGGCTCTCAAGAACTTATTTTAGGCACAGAAACCCTAGAATCAAACTTGGATATTGAACCACTTCCTATCAAATTAGAAATACCACCAATGGAAATGCCAATGAATATGGAAATTAGTGATACCAACCCCATTGAGATAGGCGTCAGAGTTTCGAGTTCATCGTTAACAATCGCTCTTTTGCACAGTGTTGAAGATGAAGTAAAGATTAGTTTAGCACCGGCTACAATTGAGACAAATCCTCTAGCATCTGCTCTTACCGACCTAGGGCTAGAATTCTCCGATTACGGGGTAAGTTCTGAGAGCGCGATATTCTATTCGGTAGTCCCACCGATAATGGAATATACACTTTGGGGATTAATCAAAAGTTCCGCTCGGTTAGAAATCACAATGCCGGATTCCATTAGAATAAATCATTTCGAAAGTGAGAAAGGATTGGGTACTGTAGGTGTAATTGATGGCAAACAGGTTCTAAGTTATCGGACACCTGTTTGCCCTGAGGCGGAAAATTGGCCGCAATGTTATCGTGAACATGATACCATTTCTTGGAGTGTTGAAGTTAGTTACATGTTCATTCTCGGCGAAGTTGTTCAATACATATTGGTAGTTCTAGTATTCCTAGGCCTTGCCCTTAGTCGGTTTAAACGTCGAAGGGACGCTAGGAAGGCTGCTTCCAAGAACGCAAAAGAGGCGATGGAGGAAAAAATGTTGGAATTGGAACTGGCCGCACAAATGGGTGAGTTAGAGGAAAATTTAGCAGTTGAAACACCTGAAGTTAACGAGGCAGAATCCTCCAATTGGTGGGGCCAATAAGAGCCAGTATAATCATGCATGCAGGTAAGTGAATATTCGCTGTGCTAAGGCTCTACCAATCCCAGGAGTAGCAGCGAGTTGTGCTTCTGTGGCATGCTCGATACCCTTCATTCCACCGAAATGACGCAATAGTGATTGAATCTTCTTTGCTCCAAGACCTTCGACTTCTTCGAGTGGACTCTTCAACCCCCCCTTCGAACGACGTTTTCTATGGTAGGTGTTGACAAATCTATGCGCTTCGTCACGAGCATAAACCAAGACTCTAGATTTCCTGTCTAATTTCACAGAATCTACTTCCGGCCGCCAAAGAGTTTCCTCTTTCTTCGCCAATGCTGCGATTGAAAACCGATCGCCCAAACCATGGGTTGTTAGCATCGAATGAATGTGTTTCAAATGTGTCTCCCCACCGTCCAAAAGCAATAAATCTGGCCATTCTTTTTGATTCTTCATCCAGCGCCCAACAACCTCTTGCATCATCCGTAAATCATCATCAACCTCGGTCTTGATTTGGTAAGTTCGATACTCTTTTTTTGAAGGTCTACCATTTCTGAAAACTACTGATGCACCAACCTTTTCTTTACCCTGAATTTGTGCCATATCAAAGCAGACAATATGATCTAGAGATTCCAATCCATGTATCTTTGCTGCCTGATCTGCTGCTGCCTGTCCTAAGGACCCTGAACGATTGATAACCTGCCTTGTAGCCTGAATTTCAGCATTTGAATCCGCCATTCGACGTAACTTTGCTAGTTCTCCCCTTTGCGGGTTACGAATGCTTACTTTCTTCCCCCTTCTTTCACTAAGCCACACATTCATTGAATCTGTCAATGGTATTGGAACCAACAATGTCTTTGGTGGTCTATGATTTAGATAATGTTCCGATAGAACGAGAGAAACCGAAGCCAAAATATCTCCACGATGAATTACAGGATAGCTAACTTGGCCCTGAATTACTCCATCCTGTGTATGAAGAATCAATACCACTGCAACCTCACCATCTGAGGAGAAGCCGACAGCATCACATTCTTGGTAGAACCTAGAATGAATAATCTGTTGAGAAAGGGTTGTGTTTACTGCCACAATCAAGTCTCTCTTTTGAGCTGCATTTTCGTAATCAAACTTAGCAGATGCAGCATCCATTTCTTGCTGTAATGCTTCAATTAGCACACCTGCATTTCCATCTAACACACTGATAACTGTATTAACTATATCATCGTAACCTTCCGGATTAACACATGGTCCTTTACAAAGTCCAATATGACTCGCCATACAGCCATCTTTACCTCTACAATCTTTGTCTCTAATTCCAAACTGGGTCCTGAGGATATGGATTACTTTCTTTGCAGATCCAGCGTCTGGAAAAGGCCCCCATATTCGACTATTTTTTCTTGGGTGGCGAGTATATTCGATTCTAGGATATTTTTCATCTGTTATGCAAATATACGGAAATGATTTATCGTCTTTCAGTAAGGAATTGTATTTTGGTTTGTATTTCTTGATTAACTGCCTTTCCAAAATCAGAGCTTCGGAAGGATTCTGTGTTACAATGATTTCAATATCATCAGATTTTGAGATTAATTTTGGTACCATTTCTCTCTTATCACTAGATCCGAAATAGGAACCAACTCGACTTCGCAAGTTTGTTGCCTTTCCTACGTAATTAACTCGCCCATCGCCTCCCTTAAACAGATAGACTCCGGGCTTGCGCGGGAGGTCGAGAGAGTCCGGATTGACTGCCATGGGCATGACTCGGTAAAGGTCAACGCCCATGAACTGATGGCCTCGCTGAAGATACATGCTGAGCGAGACACAGCGGCGCCTATTGCTTCGTTTGGCTGACTTTGGAGCGGAGATTGAGAGTGCTTGGGATGTCCCTAGAGCACTATCACTCCCTGGCCTTGCGGAGCATCTTGGGCTAGTTCGCTCGGCAATTCATACACCTCTGAAAGAGTTGGAATCCTCGGGTTTGATTTCTACTCGTTCGGCTCACGTTATCGGCGGGGGTGCTCGTCGTCGAACCGTTGTACATTTGACGGATTCTGGAAGGGAGCGAGCAGAGAATCTATCCGAGGAAGAATTACCCGATAAATCACAAAGCCTCGCTACTGGTCCACTCCCAAATCCAATACAAATTCGTGGTAGAGGAGAAGAATTGGATAATTTATTGACGAAATTATTAGCGGGGGAAAATTTGCAATTAACCGGTCTGCCTGGCATTGGTAAAACCAGCCTTACACGCTCCGTTGCAGATTTATTGATGGAGCGAGGATTCAAAATTCGCTGGGCAACATGTGACTCAGACAGTGATGCTTTTGCAATCGGTTCAATGTGGCTAGGTAGAGATTCCCCTAGAGATCCTACAGCAATTGCATCTGCAGCAAGTGGCAATAAAACAGCTCTAATTATTGATGAGGTGCAGGAATTACATCCTCGGCACTTGAGTTCTGTCAAATCACTACTTTCGGCCTGCGTCGAAACTTCTACAGGAGTTCTCGCAGCAGTTCGTGCACCAAGCCCGTTCGGAACTTTGTCCGGCTTTGAAGAAATTAGAATACAGGGATTGGAGACTTCTGATGCTGTCGAATTATTGTCAAATTCAATCGCTGGTGAAACGGCAGAAAAGGTTGCAAAAGCATTGGGTGGCCATCCTTTGGCGCTACATCTATGGTCTCCTGATGAAGATATTCCGGAGGAAGGTCTGGCAGTACAAGAATACGTCCAAAGCACTGTTTTGAGAAGGTTAACCAATGAAGGCCTTGGTACCTTGGATGAACTAAGCCTCTCACCATTACCGCTATCAGTAGAGGAATTATTTGTTGCAGATGGAATCGCAGAATTGGATGATTCAGCAGTTCTCCGATGGATGGAAAGTTTAGTCGAACCTCATCACCTAATTCGCAACGTTCGTCGTGCAACTGTGGAAGAAGAAATCGCCCGAGGTTTGCATACTAAAGCAGCCGAGATTTGGTCGACAAGAGTGGGTACGAGGGCTAGACGAATTGAGGCTCATCACCGATTGAATTCTGGAGAGAAACTCGATACAAGATGGTTGGCGGAAAATGTGGTAACAATTTCTCGTGAAGATAGTGCGGCAGCAGCCGTGCTGATTGATGATGCGATACAAGTTACCGATGATGATAACCTACGTTATACTGCAATCGATATCGCCTTTGAGAGAGGCGAATCAGAGGTCGCCTCTGAACACATAGATTCAGTCTCCGATAGCCCACAAAAATTAATCAGAAAAGCAAGGCTTGCTCGGCTACAAGGTAATATTGAAGAAGCTGAAAAATTACAACAAAATGCGCTTGAATCGTTATCTCCGGCTGAGGCAGTTAGGGCAAAAGTTGCTTCCTTGGTTCGAGCTCACGACGACAGGTTACCTGGTCAATCAACAAAAGTCCAAAATTCACACATTGATGATGTAGATTTGTCTAGACTTCCGAACACTGATCTCGCCTCTGCTAGCCTAGCACTCGATTTGCTCAGACACGCGGTTGCTGTAGAATCCGGAAACGTCGAAACCCTAGCCAATGTTCGTTCATCTTTGGTAGCCCAAATGGGCGAAGATCATCCACGCTTGGCTTTGATTGACCTACGCGCTCTAGTCACTTCTAAGGCAGAGGGGTCATTGGATGCGGCTAGGAAATATATCAATTCTGAAGGAGAGAATGTCGACAAAATTATTGCAATTCATATGTCACTTGAGGCAACCTCTCCTTCACATCCAGATTGGTTAGTTTCTGCCCATAACAATGCAATCGCAATTGAACTGAGGCCTGAAATTCCATCTCACAGAAGAATAATGGCTCAGCGTTGGTATTGGAGAGGAGTGCTTGAACCAAATATGCGATTGTCTCATTGGAGAGAAGCAATCAGTCGTTTCAAATCGGCTGAGTGCCCATCCGCTGCTTCTGAATTATTGTTGAAATTAACTCGCTCACTTTGAGAGAGTAAATTCAATCGTCTATATCTCTGCGTCGATTAGAGTCCTATTTTCGGCGATTCCATCAGGGGGGAAACAATACAACGAATGAGGCGAGCCGATTCAACCATGCGCGCGAGGGACGGTAGCACAGCCGGCTTCGCAATGTTCGTAATTGCATTGTTACTAATTTCTTACAGCCTCCCCATTGTCGCTAATGCTGCAAACAGCAAAAGTACCACTGTTTGGTCAGGAACGGTACTTCTTCCTGATGGCTATATTGTAGGTGCTCAGGATGTCTTAATTGTACAGGAAGGAACAACAATTCGTTTGGGTTCTGATGAGGATATTTCAGTGGATGGCCGAATCATGGTTGAGGGTACTGAAGACGACCCTGTAATCTTAGAATCAATACTTGGTAAGCATGATGGGATTATCTTCAACCAATCAAGTCAAGGTCTTGGTTCAAGTATAGAAAATCTTACGATTACAGATGCCGAATTTGGAATCACAATCTACGGTTCTAATCCTCAGTTGACCGATGTTATTGTCGAGAATGCCGACAGGGTCGCAGTTGACTTATTTGAAGGAGCAACTCCGATAATAAATAATCTAGAAATTAATGGTGGCGGCCAAGATATCCACGGCTTTTCTAGTAGTTGGAGATATGGAATAGGACTCTCTGTGGGAGCGAACTCAGCTCCAATTCTCAACGGGCTAAGCGCTGATGGTTTAATCACCCGTGGTGTGAATTATTGGGGTAATTCAGGTGGTTTACTTTCAAACCTAGAAATTAGCAATATCTCAGGGGCTACGCTTGCCGTTGGAACAGGTATCTGGATTGAAGACTCAAGACCATTGATCACCGACGTAGATATCCAGCGGTCCGACAATGGTATTTTTGTCCGACATATCACAGACAGTTGGGTGACTAGGCCAACATTCCAAAGGGTTGTGATTGAGGACAGCATGTACCGTGGAGTGATGGTTGAACAATATAATCACAGTCAATTCAGCAATATACCAGCCCATGCGGTTTTCGATGATTTGGAAATACGTGGCACTGGAGGTTTGAATGCCAAAACCTCAGGATTGGGTTTTTCAGCATTTGAAGTCAATACAAGCGGGGTAATTGTAGACAATGCCATAATCGAAGATAACCCAGTTGTCGGCTTCAAGGCATACCTAATCGGCTCTTCCACTATTATCAATGGGCTAGATTTACACAATAATGGAAAACCACTTGCAAACACTCCTATTAATGATAGGGCGGGATTATTTTTGCGTAGCGTTAACTGGGCTCCGGTAATCAATGATTTAGTTGTAACCAACTCCTCAGGGCCAGGTATTCTATTATGGAAAGGAGGTGCAATGGGTCAAGATTGGTGGACCTCAGATAACGGAGCCAGTGGTGTTGACTTCAGAGAATTTCATCCACAGGTAACGATTCTCAGAAGCCTAGATAATGCCGGTCATGGAGTATCGGTTAGAGATTCTAGCAATGTCGAACTATCTCATGTTCTTACATCAGGAAACGGTATTGGTTCTAGTCTTCCAGAATCTGGAGCGGGGCTATTTTTTGATGAAGCAAATGATGTTATGAGTGGAGGGAAGAATGTCACCTGTTTCACATGTATATCGAATGGAGATCAACATGGCATAGTCGCTAGAGATAGTATTGACCTACAATTGATTGCTGTAGAGGTTCATGATCCATTAAGCGGCCCTGCATTGGATATCGATAATACCGGTCTTACCCGAGATGGTATCGTAATTATCGATGATATGAGAATAAATTTGAATCAAAGCAATTATGCAATTCAGTTACAAGATGTAAATGCGGAAATTCACGGTGTTGATCTTTCAGGAGATAATCGCGGTGTATTTTGGAGGGCCGGGGATGCAATAACCTCCTACCTATCTTCCAGTATAATTTCAGGGAATGGTGGCTCATGTTTCGATATTGTCGACCATTCTGAACTTATCGTCAATAACTTAGGATTAGCTTGTGCAACAGGTTCCAAACCCACAGTCGAATCCAGTTTTGTTAACTTCACAGATTCAGGTTTTATTCCAGGAAGTGGGCATGAGACTACCTTCCATCTAGAATCTTCAAGCCATGTTCGTTGGATTTCCTCCAGTTCTATTTCAGACCCAACAAATACCGCCACGGATAGCATTCTGGACATAATGTGGTTGATTGAAGTGCACGCAGTAAATCAGTTATTGAGGCATATCCCATACGCTGAGGTTAACCTATCATTTTCATCTTGGGAATCGGATGAAACAGCTACTCTTCCCTATCATGGCTTCAAGACACTAGGGCCCTATGTTGGAACTCGATGGGTTCCATCTCAGGGGTGGTCTGTCGACAATACAGCCTATCTTGGATGTGATTATGACGGAGTACACAATGACTCTTCATCGATAACCTTGAATGATGATTTGTTGGTATATTGTAGACTTGAATTAACCAATCAACCACCATTCATAATTTGGCCTACACCCGAGGATGAGGAAGAATTCCCAAGTGGTTCATCAGTCATTCTCGATGCCAGTGAATCCTGGGACTTAGACGATGATCAACTCACCTATACTTGGACAAGTAGCATCGACGGCGACTTACATTCATCTTGTTTTGGAACCTTACCCTCTGGTAACAATGGCTCATACGTAGTTACCAATAATCCCCCCGAAACAGTTGACGGATGCTTATCTGATGGTGAGCAAGAGATTATCTTGGAGGTTTGTGATAGTGGAAATCAATGCGTCAGTGAATCCCGAACGATTGAGCTTTTCAATCGTCCTCCCTCGTTGTCCGTTTCCACTTCCCCTAGTATCTCATCTTGGGGGATAATGCATCTTGGTCGAACTGCAAATGCAACTATCTCACTTGAGGGGAGCAGCGACCCTGAAAACGACCCACTAACTTGTTGGATTGAAACAAATTATGGATTTTCTACAGCAACCGATCAAGGTTGTCCAATGATTTTTGATATTGATTTCCCGAACGCACCATCGCAATTTACTCTTACAATTTATCTCTCTGATGGAAATAACCCAGATGTGACTTGGAGTTTTGATGTTAGATTATTCAACGAAATCCCAGAGCCTGAATTTGAGGTATTACGAGCCGGCGAGACCTCTGCTCACCTCATCTTATTGGACGGCTCGATGGTAACGGATCCTGAGGGAGATGAGGTTCGCTTCGAATTCTGGAGCGACTTGGACGGTTTACTCTATTCGGGCGTTACTCCTAGCGATGAAATCGAGTGGCAGGGTTGGTTGACTAAGGGATTGCACACAATTACCATGTACACCAGCGATGATAGATCAGGCCACGTAAATACGTGGAACTCAATAACTGAACAAGTAAGTGTAAACAACTCAGTTCCGATTTCAATAATTGCTCAACCAGCCGATCAAATCCTCACCGATTCTGGTGAAATAATTCGCTTTGATGCCACAGGCTCTGGGGATTGGGATTTGGCTTGTAGCGATTTGCCTGACAACGGCAGCGGATTCGTTTGCAGTCCAACTGCGGCATCTAGCAATGATTTGGTGAGCGTAGTCTGGACTTCAGATAGAATGGTAGAACCGATAGGAAGTGGATGGGTAATTGATTCTCGATTACCTAAAGGATACCACACAGTGACCTTGACCATAGACGACGGCTCAACCGAAGTGGATACCTCATCAATTGTTGTAAGGGTAGAGGAATCGGCTCCAATTCTTGTACTAGATTCACCGATTCCGGACGTTGAAGTTTATTCAAACTCTCCAGTTCTATTCGATTTCAGGCAGTCATTTGACCCAGATGGAGATGAATTTACAGTTACCGTAACCTCAGATCTTCTAGCCGAACCAATTCTTCAAGATAAGACGACGGAATATTGGTACAATGACTATCTTCCTGCAGGTGAACATCGACTAACTTTCGAACTAAGGGACTCAACTGATAGGGTTCGCACCCATACTCAGACTCTATTCGTAATGGAGACCGGCCCAGTTGCACTAATCGATGGATTACTAGATAGCCAATACATTCCTCCAGGTTCTTCAATTACCCTAGACGGTTCCCAATCATACGATTATGATGATGATATAGTTCTCTACCAATGGACCACTGGAGACGGCCAGACACTTGGTAATAGGGAAATTATCGAAGTCGAATTCACCCCCGGGCCAATTAGAATTGACCTATTAGTGAAAGACTCGAGAGGAGCCTCCTCTACCACATCGGTCAATTTGACTATTGGCGCATCTTCTCCGGTTCTAAGTGAAATGATGATTGTACCAAATGAGATAGAGCTCGACAACCCAACTCAAATGAGAATCACAGTTAATCTCGAAGATGCTGATGGAACAACTCAGCAAGTTAAAGGGGTCATGAAAATTAGTGGCTTAGAACTAATACTGATATTCCAAGATGATGGAATGCGAGGAGATGACATCGCTGGAGATGGAATTTGGACTTATGTTGGCACTTGGCTAATCGAAGACGAGGGTTGGGTCAATGTTGAGGTTTGGGCTATTGATGGTGAATTCACCAGTCCAGCCCTTGTAGAGACTATCTCAGTCGAGGAACCCCAAACTACCTCGTTAATTTCTTGGCTATCAGGTAGTGGACTTCCGTACCTTATTGCCGTAGTGGTAGTCTTCATCTTACTCGGAATGGCCTATCAGAAGCGAAGGAATGAAGTAATTCGCCGAGACTTAGAGCTGATCGAGTCATGGTCAACCTTTGACCCTAGAGAATTAGATGATGAGTTCGATTCCGCCTAAACATTGAAGCCCATACTCCTTCTCTTTGTAATCATGCATGTAATGACCAAAGTGACACTTGGCCTCGGCACCGTACTATTTGTGATTAGCAGTATAGCTTTTGTAATAGGGGGTGCAGAATTGGACTCTGCTTTGGAAGAAGTCACCCCAAATAGTGTAGGTTACGAATATTGGACAGGAGATACTTCTACTGAGTTTAATGGGGAATTAAAGTGGTCCTCGGTGTATTTTGTGTTTGTAGAAGAAGGTTATGAAGTAGATGTAGAGGTTTCAGGTAGTGGTTATTTCGAATCCTGTGAAGAATATGGTGATTGTGATTATTTTGACGTATTTCCAGGATATGATTACATTGGCGATCTAGAAGTTGATGCATCTGGAGAGTATGAAGTTGATTTTTCTGAAACAGAAGGCCGAATTATTGACGTAAAAATTACTGAAGAAGAAATTCCAGTTGGCGGAATTCTAGGAGCATTCGGAGGCTGTTGTGGCATCTGTGGCGCACTTTTCCTCCTAATTGTTGGAGGTGTTATGGCCCTAACTCTCAAGGATCAACCAAAGGTTCAGACTAGTATTCAGTTTGATAATGACTTGGTGGTTGTTAATGAAAATCCTGAAGATTCAGAATACGACCAAGACGATTCTGCCTGAGAATTTACTCAGGTCCCCATGGAGTGACTTGACGAGTTAATCCAAGTCTGTGGGTGAAAAGGAATCTGAGATTTAGCAATCCATCTCCCCAGGTGTTGATTTCAGCCTCTCCAACTCTCGGCCGGTATGGAACACTGACTTCCGCGGTCTTCTTGTTGCCAAGGTAACGGCGAGCACGAATCTTGAACTCTTGAGAAAGAGGCATCCCATCGTGGCGAGGTCGGACCCTCTCGTCCTCGAAAATTGACTTACGGAATACCCACATTCCGCTCTGGGAATCATGGACTCCATACCAATATAGGAACTTTGCAGTAGTAGATAATACCCAATTTCCAAATCCGTGTAATCCGGGCATAGCACCTTCTTCGGCTCTTCGAAGTCTATCACAGGTAATCCATTGCAAATCCTCTTGCATTAGTTTACGAACCAAATCAGGAACTTCTTCTCCAGGGTAGGTACAATCAGCATCCATAGTCACAATCACATCACCTGGTGCCATTGCAAATCCGGTCTTGTATGCGCGACCGTATCCCTTGCGGGGCTCTAGATAGACGCTAGCACCTTCTTCTTCCGCCAACTCTCTGGTTCTGTCAGTAGAGTTGCCATCGACAATCAGGAAGTCTAACTTCTCACACCAACCATCGTTAGGAACAGAGCGAATAGTATCAACGATAGCCGCCTCTTCATTACGAGTTGGGATGACCACAGTAACGTGTACAGGGAGTGGTTCAGACATCTAAATCGAATTCGGCGACCTAACCGGCCGCTATGAATCATACTGGCGCTAGGACTACGGTAATTCAAACATAAATTGTCAAAACTAAGCAAAATCTCTAGCGACGGGAAGGCCATTCGTTTGAAATGAGCATCCCTTGAGCGAGAGATGGTTGAGATGGGTCTGCACATTGCTATGCTGTCTGCCGAATACCCCCCAAGATGGGGTGGTATGGGCTCAACAGTATACCATCTCTCGGCCGCTTTGGTTGAACTCGGACATCGGATAACCGTGATTACTCGAGACGGAGGCGGAAAATCTCTTGAACAAGAAGGAGTCAACATTCGAGAAGTAAAATGGCTATATGCTCCCATGGCATTCACTAAATCGTACGGTAAGTATGCACTTTCCGATCTAAAGAAATTGCATTCAGAAGATTCAGTCGACATAGTCCATCTTCACTGTCCAATGATTTCGTGGACAGAATCACAATTCACTGATTGCAAAGAAAATGTTGCTCCAATTGTGTCATCCCTCCATGGCTCATGGCTCGGCGAAAGGGACGGTTTACGAACCGCAGCTGAACAGAAAGAAGCCGCGGTTTGGGCGAATCCGAATGACCTTGCAATTCTACTGAGTGCCGGGCATTATGCGAAATTTGAGCGAGCCGCAGTTAATGGATCAGATATTTGTGTGGCAAATTCCCATGCGACTAAGGAGGACTTTCTTGAGAGATATTCTCCTCCTACAGATTGGAACTGTCAGGTGATTCATTGGGGCGTAGACACGGATATGTTTCATCCAAGTGTTACACCGAAGGATACCGAAACTAACCGCATCCTTGCAGTGGGTCGATTAGCGGCTCGCAAAGGATATGGTTCTCTCCTACGAGCCTTTGCTGAAGTAAAGCAGAGAAGTCCGAATACAGAACTGCTAATCGTAGGCCGAGGCAACCTGAAAAAGAGACTGATAAAACAGGCAAATCGTCTTGGGATTTCCTCTTCTGTTCGAATAGAATCAGGAATGCCCTTCGAAAAACTGGCAGAAGAGTTTCGTAATTCAGATGTTGTTGTATATCCTTCCTATTACGAAGGGCAGGGTTTGATACCTCTTGAGTCAATGGCCTCTGGAACACCCGTTGCAACTGTAGATCATGGCCCACTGCCGGAAATGGTCGATGATTCTGTGGGGGCGTTATTTACCATGGCAGATATCAATTCAATGTCGAGCGCTATTCTCAGTCTTCTTTCTGATCCAAAAGATCTCGAAGCTCGTGGTAAAGCGGGGCGTGAAAGAGTTCTAGAGAATTTTACATATAGCCAGAACGCCGAAGAATTTTCACAAATTTATTCTCAATTAGCAAACTGATTCTGGGGAGAGGTTGATGGGGGGTTAACCTCACGGAACTCCATATGGGCGCAACAAACAGCAGGTCATTCCGCGGTGTAGAAGTCAGCACTTTGAGTCATATTGCAATACTTCTATTGATTTCAATTCTAGCAATTATTCACCTAAAACCTATCATTCAACCGCTAGTAGTTGCTACTCTGTTGTTTTTCCTAATTCGCCCCCCTGCTCAATGGTTGGAGGAAAAATACGGCCACCCATTGGCAGCCTATGGAATCCTAACTACCGGCGTGGTGATGGTGTTCTTTTTCGCTGGAAATCTTCTCTATCAAAGTTTACAGGCTTTCAGCGGTGAGGCAGCGGTGCTTGAGGAAAAAATGACTGAGAAAATTCAATGGTTTTCCGATCTTGAAATCTACGGTTATTCAATTGACACAAGTGCACTTACTGGATTAGTTACGGTTGAACGAATCAACACCATTACCTCCGAATTTGTAGGGACATTAGCGGGATTCACTGGAAGTGCAATCACAGTATTCATCTTCTTAATTTTCATTATCGTTGAAGCCGAAACTCTTCCAAGAAGACTTCAAGCCGCCTATCCTGATGAAATGGATAGATTTTCCTCGATAGTTCAAAACGCTGGTGCGGGGATTAACACTTATGTGATAACCAAGGCGACTGTAGCTTTTGGTCAGGCAATAATTGTAGCAATTATCCTTAGTTATATGGGAATTCCTGGTTGGTTTATGTGGGCCTCAATCACCTTCCTTCTAGACTTCGTGCCATATGTAGGGGCTCCACTCTCCTTCATTCCTCCAACGATAATATCCTTTATTCTGTTTGAGCCTGTAACCGCCTTACTTATTCTTGGGGCATTATTCGGAAACCAAGTTGCATGGGGTCAATTTATCGAGCCTCAACTTGCCGGTCAGAGGCTCGATATGTCGCCAATAGTTCTATTGATTCTAGTCGCATTTTGGGGCTGGGCATGGGGGATTATGGGGATGATTCTCGGGGTGCCTCTTGCTGTAATTATGAAGTTAGCATTGGAGAGTGACCCAAGAACTCGCCCAATCGCAATGTTACTATCTTTGAACCCAAATGCAAGTGATGAATCTTGATTTTAATTTAGGACTGAAAAATAATTGCCAGAATCCCATCAGTAGTGATACTGATTTTTTCTCCTATTGATTGGTTATGCAGACCTTTGGTTGAGAAATTTAATGCCTCTGAATCCAGATTCCAGCGGGCGCCAGTTATGCTAACTTGTTGACAGGATTCTAATGCGAATACAGAGAATTCATCCCCATTTGGAATAATAAAATCTAGAGTTCCATCATCAGGGTGTAATCTCTTGGTAATTCCACCTGAATGGTGCAGTTGAATGGATAGACCCACAGGAGCCTCTGTTAGAGTAGCCCAAGTTCCGAGGATATGATCGGGGCTACCTCCATCAATTCCTACAACGTCTACTTCAGTGAAGCCTCTATCTAACAATAGGCCAAACGACTTTGCCAAGTCACTGGATGAATCGTCTGCGAGAATATTCGAACGGTCTTTCCAATCTGCAATATTGACTGAGTCTAAGTCTCCTAGAACCTCAGTGACCTCAAATCCTGCTGCAATTGCTTTGTCAGCACCACCATCGACCCCGAACAAGGTTGCACCCTCGAGTAATTTACTGATCATATTGAGATTGGGATTTTCTCCATTACACCAGAGAATAGCCCGCATCATCTCACCTTTGCAGTTACTTTACCTTCGACAAGAAGGTCAACATCTTCCAATGCTACAGTAGCCTTTCTGCAAACACCTCTGATATGAATCGGGACATTGACAGTTCCACCAAGTGCCATATTATTCCCGAAACCGAGGTATATAGCCCCTCTTGAAACTAAATCCTCCAAAGGATTACCGATGATCTTAGCCCTAGGATTCATTCCAAAACCAAATTCTGCCAGGTTACCTACCGTCGCTGCTTTTGATGGCCTAAGTCCTGAGCGAGTATCCTCCAATTGTTGCCAAATTGCTTCGGCTTTTTCATCACCGCTAACATCAGTGATAATTCCTTCTTCAATCAATATCGAGATTGATTTCTCCAATTTTTCACCCTCCCAAGAACCATCTATGACAATTCTACCAGTTGCAGTACCTTCCTTTGGTAGAACAAACACCTTTCCCGCAGGTAAATTTGTGATTGCCCCTGGACGATTACAAATCCCATTATCTTCCAAAATCCATCGCCCGCCTGTGGTGAATTTCAAATCGGTTCCGGCCTCACTGGTTACGTGAACTTCTCTTCTTCTCCGCAGTATCGAATTGAGTCCCGAAATTTCTTTCTGTAAAGCATTGTAATCTGCTGTCATGCCTCCGTTTGCAAAAGTCTCTGCATCTATGCCAGGTAGTGAAGCAATTCTCACATTCTCCCGAGATGCATTAGCTCTTGCTCTTGTGTGTGTGAGTGAGTGTTTAGTCGCCATTAATACAACATCTTGGCGCCGCATTAAGTCGGCGACCGGATTTGGAGGTTCGTTCCCTTCACGATGACTAGGCGGCATCATCATCATCAGAACTCTATCAGTCACCCTAGCGGTCGCCTCGTAGAGTGATCTACCAATCTCCGATGACTCCGGGTCTGTGAGGATTAACACAGATTCCACTGGCCTCACTTGCATACAAGTTCGAACAACCGAACGCGCGGCTGTGAGCATCGCTTCCTCGCGCTGCTCCTCAGCACTAGCTTGAGCCTCATCTGCTTCGTCCATATCGACAACCTCTCGAGGGCGGCCCCCCTTATTGAAAGCCGCTCTGAAATGTCAAATCATCTCACCAAGCGCCTCTTATTCTCCTCAGCATACGAAGAGCCATGGATGGAGTATCCGCAGTTAGGGCTTACACACTAATTGCGGTACTTGCAATAGTAGCCGGTGGCTGGATGCTAAATGAGGCCCCAGAAGCAGATTTGATGGAAGTGGAAATGGATAATTTTGCAGAAATGGAAGCGACTCCAGCCTCTGCAGAAGACGATTCCGAAAGTGATGAGTCGCCGGAAATGCGGAGTGGTGGTGAACAAGAGGAAAAATCAGAATCCCCGAATAATCTCCCTACCAGTCTAGTTGCAGGTGGAGGTGCTGCTCTTGGTTCCCTTGCAGTCGGTTCGATTCTCTTTGAAGCCATGCGCGTCACCGTTCTAGTCGCCCTTGTAACACCGCTGCTTGCGAGGATGAAAGCAAATCAAGAGGATTTGCTAACCCGTGGTCGAATCTTGGGTTATTTGGAAGCAAATTCAGGAATTCACTTCTCTGCTTTACGAGACGCATTGGGTCTAGCAAACGGCGTAACAGCATACCATCTTCATACTCTAGAAGGACAAGGTGAAGTTATTTCTTGGAGAGATGGAAAATTACGTCGTTATGCAGTTTCGAGCCTCACTAAGGAAGAATTGAGTAGAATCCGTAATCCGATTGCGGGTACCAGACTAGCAATCCTCGAGGTCTTGGCGGATTCCGGTCAAATTGGATTGAAGGGAAGTGATATCAAAACTAAGTTGCAGATTTCGCGTCAACTACTAAGCCACCACCTTAGCGAGTTAAAGTCTGCAGAACTTGTTGAGCCAGCAAGTGAAGCTCGAAGACCAAATTGGCGCCTATCTTCGATTGGCTTGGAGACACTATCCAGCAGTCGAGAACTAGCTAGATCCGAGGCCGTAGGCTAAGACGGATTTCGGCATACCTCTCCGTATTCCGGAAACCAATTTCTCACAGACTCGCAGTGCTATGAATAGAGGTGAATTGCCTTTGATGCAGGAATGGAAGTTGCTTAAGTCTTAGACCACATTGTACTCGGTTGATGACCTATAACGCGGACATACATTTTGCTGCGCTGATTTTCATGGTCGGCGCAGGAGGCCTAGCCTCCGTATTGGAGGTGGGCGTAGCTGAAGAGACGAAAGCCCAGGAAATTGATGAGGATGATACAGATGACCCCGCCCCATCAAATGAGTTGAACCTAGGTGTTCCGAATAAGTTTGGTCCATCCTTAGATTATTGATATGTCAAATCATTGAACCAACCGCTTGATATCTAAAAATCAATTCGGAATTTACATGATGCAACGAAACGCTGCCATACTCGTGCTAGCAATGATGCTGACATCTGGATGCCTCGGTGCAGTTGATGATATAGAAGATGAACTAGATAGAACAATCCAAATTATCGTAGAAGATTATCCACAATTAGATCTTCCAGAGAGAACTCGAACCCAACCAACTTTGCAGACATATGACGAATGTGATGCATTATTGCTGGATCTCAAGAATTCTCTTTTCGATGAGATGTTAGTACGATTAGATCAGGAATCCTACTACCACTGGATAGGTGGCCCTTGGATGTGGAGAGATGGCGGAGTAATGTTTGGCGACGACGTTGCAGTAGCAGAGTCAGCCGCAGACGATGGTGGATCAAATTCAGGTTCAAATTCAGCCTCAACATCTCGAGAAGGAGAATTCTCAGGAACAAATAATCAGGAAGCTGGTGTTGATGAGGCTGACTTCCTCAAGACAGATGGATTCCACATATACATGCTGAACGGCCAAAGTCTAGTCATTATGGACGTGCCAGAATTTGGTGAAATCGGCCTTTCCTCAGAAATGGAAATCGAGGGCAACCCACTGCAGATGATGATTGATGGCGACAAACTCGTCATCGCTTCGATGATTTATGCCTGGAATCTTCCAGAAGACCATCCTCTTCGCGACCTTCTGATCGAGGAGGTACAATGGGGTGAAGGAAAGGAGACATACACATACTACCGCACTCAGAACCTAGTTAAGTACACAATTGTCGATATTTCCGATAGAACCGCTCCTGAAGTAGATCGTGAGTTGTACATTGAGGGCTACTACCACACCGCACGAATGGTCGATGGTACAGTCCGCTCGGTTACTCACAACTATGCTAACTTCGATGGACTACGATACTGGGTAGACCTACCTAGTGAATATTGGGAAATAGAAAATGAAGAAGATAGAATCGCTGCATGGCAATTCCACCTGCAAGAGACAATCCAGCATAATCAGGATGTAATCAATGGACTAACGCTAGCAGACTTCGCTCCTCAGATGTATGAAATGACAGAGTCTGGCATTGCTTCCCTTCCAATAACATCCGAGGATTGTTCAGAATT